>NC_022781.1:4555000-4855000 GCF_000496285.1 Bacillus toyonensis BCT-7112
TTCGATATACAAAAGAAAAAGAATCAATTACGGGCTATCGGTTTGAACCATGGCACGTAAGGTATGTGGGAAATCCACAAGCTACATATTTATATGAAAATCAACTGACGCTTGAAGAAGTAACAGAGTGAACAATTGAGGGGAGAGAAATACAATGACGATGTTATATAAGAAAAAAGTACATGCATATATTACAAGAGAAAAAGAAGGGATGAAGCAATTACTTGTTTTTAAACATCGTGATATACCTGAAGCTGGTATCCAAGTGCCAGGGGGAACAGTTGATGAAGGAGAAACGTTAGAAGCAGCAGTTTTACGTGAAGTACAAGAAGAATCTGGATTACGTCTTTTATGTATAGAGCGTTTCCTAGCAGATTACATCATACACGTGAAGGAAAAACAGGAATATCAAAAACGCCACTTTTTCCACGTAACGTTACTAACGAATGTAAAAGATACTTGGGAACATATAGTAAGTGCCGGTGAGGAAGATGAAGGTTTAGTATTTTGCTACGAATGGATTGATATTGCAAAATGCCCTGAATTAGCAGGAAAACAGGGAGAGTTTTTACATTTGTTAGATGAGGTATATGCACAGTAATAAAAAGAGTTTGAAGCGAAGGATGATTCGTTTCAGACTCTTTTTATTTTTCGGGAAATTAAAGGTGTATTAAAAAGTAAGTTGAAACTTTTTAAAGGGATATTAATTTGGAATAGGATGAGGTGAAAAAATGAAAAAGTAAGAAGTATTCGTAAAAACTAAAAGGGATATAAAGGAGAATATAAATGGAAATTCAGTTTAATCCAGTATTAAAAAAAGAATTAACAATTCATGATATACAGACCGCAATGGAAGAAGGGACGTTATCTTCCAAAGAATTAGTTATGTATTATCTTCATAGAATTGCACAATATGATCAAGATGGACCGAAAATTAATTCTATTTTAGAAATAAACCCAGATGCTATTTTTATTGCAGAAGCGTTAGATTATGAAAGGAAGATAAAAGGTGTAAGGGGACCATTGCATGGTATACCTGTTTTGCTAAAGGACAATATTGAAACGAATGATTCCATGCATACAAGTGCAGGTACGATTGCCCTAGAACAAAATATAAGTAGCGAAGATGCATTTCTCGTTACAAAACTGCGAGAGGCAGGAGCGGTGATAATAGGTAAAACGAATATGACAGAGTTAGCAAATGCAATGTCTTTTGAAATGTGGGCTGGATATAGTGCAAGAGGTGGTCAAACAATCAATCCATATGGAACGGGCACGGATGATATGTTTGTTGGTGGCTCTAGTACAGGGGCCGCAATAGCAGTTGCCACTAATTTTACAGTATTATCTGTTGGGACAGAAACGGATGCCTCTATTTTGAGTCCAGCTGTTCAAAGCTCTGTAGTAGGCATTAAACCAACTGTCGGTCTAATTAGTCGTAGAGGAATTATTCCGTTCACTTATTCACAAGATACAGCGGGACCATTTGCTAGAACAGTAACAGATGCCGCTATTTTACTAGGGAGTTTAACTGGAGTGGATGAGAAAGATGTAGCTACTCATAAAAGTGAAGGTATGGCATATGAAGATTATACATCTTATCTTGATGTTAATGGTTTAAAGGGAGCGAAGATTGGTGTTTATAGTAATGCTCCAAAAGATTATTACGAAAATGGTGAGTATGATGAAAATTTGTTTGAGGACACGATCCAAGTATTACGTAGTGAGGGAGCGACAGTAGTAGAAAATATTGATATTCCTTCCTTTCATAGAGAATGGAGCTGGGGAGTTCCGCTTTATGAGCTGAAGCATAGTTTAGATAACTATCTTTCAAAATTACCTTCTACTATTCCCGTACATTCTATTTCAGAATTAATGGCGTTTAATAAAAACATAGCAGAAAGAGCTTTAAAATATGGACAAACTAAGTTGGAGGGAAGAAAAGATTATCCTAATACGTTAAGAAATCCAGAATATTTACATGCAAGATTAGAAGATATATATTTTTCGCAAAAACAAGGTATTGATTTTGCATTGGAAAAATATAATCTTGATGCGATACTATTTCCGTCTTATATAGGCTCTACTATATGTGCGAAAGCAGGTTATCCGTCTATAGCAATACCAGCAGGGTATATGGAAAACGGGAGACCTTTTGGAATTACGATTGCAAGTACTGCTTTTCGTGAAGGAATATTAATTAAACTAGCGTACGCTCTTGAACAAGCGACAAAGCATAGAGAAATTCCCAACTTGTCATGAATAGAATGTACAAAAGGACAGGAATTTCCTGTCCTTTTTGATTTATTGATTAAAGTGAAATATCTTTCTGCTCTGTCTTATGATATTTTAATAGGCTAAAAGATAAACAGGCAGAACATAAAATAAGAAAAGAAGCAATCATATAAATCGTACGAACACCGAACATATCAGTAATAATGCCAACGCTAAGCATAGAAAGACCAGCAGCTGTTGAAAGAAGGGCGCCGTGTGCTGTATACATTTTCGATAATAGAGAAGGGGCGACACTAGATTGTAAAACCGTCGTTTGAGAAATATCTCTAATTTGATAACATGGTCCCATTAGAACACATAGGAAAAGCGCAATAAATCCACTGCTTGTTATACCATATAAAAATGTAAGAATACTAAATATAAGTGATCCTATCGCCATGGAGCGTATTAAATTTTTTTGAATATATGTACTTATTTTCCACGCTAATAGACCACCAATTAACGTGCCCACATAATAACTTGTGTTAATATATCCCCACCATTCTTCTCCTTTATGCAGAACAGTCGTTACATATGCCATCGTAATAGCGCCAATCCATATCGTCCCTGCGAAAGTTTCAATTAAGTCCATTAATGTAACTGTGCGCAAAGAAGGATGATGAAATAATAGTTTCCAGCCTTCAAATAAAGCTGTGTTTTTTGAAGAAGAAGGCTCTGTTACTCGTTCGGTATGGATGGAATGTAATGAAATATGCAATGCAATACATCCGAAAATCATTAAAATAATATTAATCATGAATGTAGAAGTAGCGCCAATGAGCAGAACGATAATACTTGTAAATGAATAAGCTGCCGCTTGTACAATTTGTGATGAAAAGGAAAAGATACTATTTACTTTTACTAATCTTTCTTTTGGTGTTAGGCGTGGAACAATACTGTATAGTAATGGAGCACTCCACCCACTACATAAAGAAATGAAAAAAATGAAAGTTAATAGAGTTACAATGTTTGTGGAAAGGACCGGAAATAATAGCGTTAATAAAATGAATAGGGCAGTTTTTGTCCATTGTAATATAAAAAGTACTGAATAAGATGAAAAATGATTCATTATAAGTGGTGCAGATATGTTTGCGATCAAATTTGTGATAACTTGTAATAATGGAAAAAGGGCAGTAATAGTAGCTGATTTAGTTGATATATAGATATGAGTTGTAATAATCATTATGTAAACGATGTCAGCAAGAGTAATACAGATTTTTGATCCTAAATAGTATGATATTGAATGATTCCACATTAAGGATATCACCTTCCAAAAAAATACAAATTCGAGTTAGAATTATTATAAACTGAAAAAAATAATTTTAAAAGAATTAAATTTTTTGTCATTTTTTGAAAGGAATTTTCATGTATAATGAAGAATATATTGATATAGTATTTTATTAATACTCATTGTAACAGCAAATATGTACGATAGCTTGCAGTAAACGCCCAAGTATGAGAAAGGGCGGATAAACCATTCTTTTCTTCATATACATATAGAAAATGAGAAAGAAAGTGAGGGTTGCATATGGCTGGTTGGGTGATTTGGTTTATTATAGCGGGTATTTTATTTATCGCGGAAATGTTGTCGATAACGTTTTATATGCTTTGGCTTGGAATTGGAGCTGTTGTCGGAGGTCTTATTGCTTTATTTGCTCCTGATGCACTATTGTTACAAGTTACTGTTGGTGCGATTGTAAGTTTAACATTGACATTCTTTACGAAAAGAATTTCAAAAAACTTTCGAGAAGCAAAAGGTTTTACGGATACAGTAGATATGCTTGTCGGTAAAAAAGGAATTGTTGTGCAAGCGATTACAAATGAAACGAACGGTATTGTGAAGGTGGATGGAGATACTTGGACAGCTATTGCAGATGTTCCGATTGACACTGGAGAAAAAGTCGTTGTTATAAAGAGGCATAGTACTATATTACAAGTAAAAAAGGAGAGTGAATAAATATGATAGCATTAACGTTAACGATTATATTCGCGCTAATTGTAGTTACATTTATCGCATTAACAATTAAAATTATTCCTCAGCAAAAAGTTGGGGTTGTTGAAAGATTTGGTAAGTTTCAGCGTATTATGCACCCAGGATTAAATATATTAATCCCAATTGTAGATCGCGTTCGTGTATATCACGACTTACGTATTCAACAAACGAATGTACCACCACAAAAGGTAATTACGAAAGATAACGTACAAGTAGAAATTGATACAATTATTTTCTATCAAATTGTCGAACCTGAACTTGCGACATATGGTATCTCAAACTATGAATATGGTGTTCGTAACATTACTTCTGCAACGATGCGTCAAATTATCGGTAAAATGGAACTTGATGAAACGTTATCTGGTCGTGAAAAAATTTCAACAGAAATTCGCTTAGCGCTTGATGAAGCAACAGAAAAATGGGGCGTTCGTATTGAGCGTGTTGAAGTAGTAGACATTAACCCGCCAAAAGATGTGCAAGCATCGATGGAAAAACAAATGAAAGCAGAACGTAATAAACGTGCAATTATTTTAGAAGCTGAAGCAGCAAAACAAGATAAAGTTCTTCGTGCGGAAGGGGAAAAACAAAGTAAAATCTTGATGGCTGAAGGGGATAAAGAAGCACGTATTCGAGAAGCTGAAGGTTTAAAAGAAGCGAAAGAATTAGAAGCGCAAGGGGAAGCAAGAGCAATTGAAGAAATCGCAAAAGCAGAACAAAATCGAATTGAATTACTTCGTGCAGCAGATTTAGATGAACGCGTACTTGCTTATAAATCATTTGAATCATTGATTGAGGTTGCAAAAGGACCAGCAAATAAAGTCTTTATTCCATCTAATGCAATTGAAACACTTGGTACTCTTGGGGCAATCGGAGAAATCTTTAAAGAAAAACAAGCGAAGAAATTGCCTTCAAATGATACAGGTAAAGAACAATAAGAGTGAGGAAGAGGAATGGGATGCCATTTCTCTTTTTTGTGCGTATATTACGAAAGGCTTGTACATATCCATGTATAAAGAAGGTGATACAGTGAAAAAGTATGCAACTCGTATACATGGGAAAAAACTAATCTCGTTACTTTTTTTATATGCGCTAATAGTAATAATTATCGCGTCAATTTTGACGTCGCTTTTACATACAATGAAATCAAGTTATGCGAATCAATGGTTTGGAAAAGTGTCTATGCAAGGTTTTGTTCAAATGATAGAAAGTGAGAATCACTATTATGGATTTGATTATTTTAAGCAGAATAAACGGGAGTCTGTTGGGAATTTGATGTTCTCTATTGCGACAGATTTGAAAATTAAAGATTTAAGAACATTTGTCGGTAAAGAAGTACCTGGTATGTCAAAGTATTACTCTAACATTATCGTAGCTGGGGAAGGGACAAACTTTACGAATATCCCGAATGAATCTAGTGTACCGATTGAAGAAGTAACGAAAGAGCGAGAGGTAGCAAAAGATAAAGTTACAGAAGCAGAAAAGAATAATCCGGTGCAGAAAAAGAACGGAACGAAAAAAGGTGAAAATGCAGTATACATTTACCATACACATAGTTGGGAATCCTTCTTTCCTTTATTACCAGGAGCTACCGATCCATCGAGTCCAGATGTAAATGTGTCCTTATTAGGAAAACGTATGAAGGAGCAACTTGAAGAGCAAGGAATTCCAGTAGTTCATGATAAAACGAATATGGGTGATTTACTGGCAAGTAAAAAATGGAAATGGTATCAATCGTATACAGCATCTCATGGATATGTAAAGGAAGCATTAGCACAAAATAATAAAATTACTTTTCCAATTGATATACACCGTGATGATCAGCGCAAGAAAGTAACTACAAAAGTAATTAACGGGAAATCGTATGCAAGATTATATTTTATAATTGGGATGGAAAATGAAGGACGTACTGAAAACGAAAAAATTGCAAGAGCAATCAATAGTTATTTAGATGAAAACTATTACGGATTAAGTAGAGGGATTTTTCCGAAGTATAAAAAAGATGGAAACGGCGTTTATAACCAAGATTTATCTAAAAACGCGATGTTAATTGAAGTTGGTGGTGTGGATAATACGTTAGATGAATTATATAACACAATTGATGTATTAACGGAAGCATTTAGTAAGTATTATTGGAATGATGCGGAGAAGGTAAATGGGTGAGGGACGGGAGACCGTTCCTTTTTTATTATGAAAAGTTAAAAATATGATATAATGTAGTCTTCTGAATATTAAATCAGGGAGTGGGGGAACGAATGCAAATACTATTAATACGACACGGAGAATCCGAAGCGGACATCCTGAATGTACATGAAGGAAGAGCTGACTTTGAATTAACAGAAAAGGGAAGACAGCAAGTACAAAGACTTGTACAGAAAGTGAAGGCTGACTTTCCACCAGATTTCATTTGGGCAAGTACATTAAAACGTGCCCGTGAAACTGGTGAAACATTAGCGGAAGCAATTGGTTGTCCAATTCAATTAGAAGAGGAATTAATGGAGTTTAATAATGGGGTGCAAGCCGGCTTATCTTTTGAAGAAGCGAAAAAATATCCTGAGCCAAAGTTTCTTCATGACCGTTTTGAAAATGGAGAATCATTTATTGAATTTAGAATGAGAATAGAAGGAATCTTTTCTAAAATCGTGACAGAGAATACATATGATCGGATAGCAATCGTTGCACACGGTGGTGTAATAAATAGTCTATTACGAGCATTTTTCCAAATGCCAATTTCAATGGATTATTACTTTAAAATAGGAGATACGGGAATAAGTTTAATTGAAATTGATGGTGAACAAAAAACGGTACATTTCATTAATGATACGAATCATTTAGGCGGGATGTAGAGACTTATGTATAAAGTCGTATTTTTCGATGTTGACGGTACGCTTTTAAGTGAGATTGATAGAAGTATGCACGAAAGTACAAAAGAAGCGATAAGAAGGTTAATAGATAAAGGGATTCACGTAGTTGTTACAACAGGGAGACCATATAGTTTATGCTCACAATTTAAAGAACTAGGCATAGACACATTTATTTCTGCAAATGGTGGACATATAAAGTGTAAGGAAGAAGTTATTCATAAATCGATACTTTCAAGTGAAATTGTTCATGATATTTCAAATTTCGCTGAATTACATGGTCATAGTGTTTCTTACTTTACAGAAGAATTTTCTATGAATGGTATAGTCCCAAAAGATGAACGTGTAATACGAGCATTAAACGAAACTTTAAATTTAGAGCGTTATCCTGATAAAGTTAGAAACTTATCAGAAGAGATGTATTGTATATGTCTGTATGCTGATGAAATGGAAGCTCAAAAATTTTTTGAAAGATATCCAATGCTTACGTTTGAACGTTTTCATGGTTATGTTATGAATGTGTTGGAAGATAATAAAGTATCGAAGCTAACTGCAATCCAAAAGGTATTGGAACATTTAAATATTTGTAAGTCAGAAGCAATGGCATTCGGAGATGGTGGAAATGATATTGAAATGTTACAGTATGTAGGTTTAGGAATTGCAATGGGAAATGGTGGAGAAGAGTTAAAAACAAAAGCTGATTTCGTTACAAAGAAATCAAGTGAAGGTGGCATTTCGTTTGCTTTAAAAGAGTTTAGGATCATTTGAAAAAATAATTAGTCAGTGAAAAAAATCCTGTTTTCATAATAGGATTTTTTGCTAACAATACTCTTGCAATAAAAGGAAAGAAATGAGTATAATATAAAAGTAGTTAGGTAAACTAATTAAATGGGAGGAAGGAGAGTGAAAATGAATGGATTCAAAAAAATGTGATCTTCCTTTAGGGATTGATCCATATGCAGAGTTAATAAAAAAGACAGCATCAACGGATACAGATCCAATCGCAGCAAAACTTGGTTTGTTAATGTTATGGACGTCTGATAATGTTCTTGATGCTGTTGACGTAGATTTAGCTCCGCTTGGTATTTCGGAAAGCAAATTAGATTTTTTATTGTTATTTATTTTGCGTGAAATGGAATCGAATGGAGAAGAAGTGAACATGAGTCCGTCGGATATAGCGAGTCGATTAGGGATTACACGTGCTTCTGTCACCGGCTTATTAGATTGGATGGAGAAACGAGAGTTAATCGTAAGGTTCCATCATTCTGAAGATCGAAGAAGATTAAAGGTGAAAATTACTCCGAAAGGAAAAGAACTAGTTACACATTCTTTACCGACTTTTTGGTCATCTTGCGCTTCGTTAGTTAATGACTTTAATCAAGAAGAGCGTCAAGTGTTAGAGAAGCTATTAAATAAAATGCAAGTAATTATGCAGATGAAATTAGGCGAAGGTAGGTAAATAAGTTGATTGTGAGAGTCAACTTTTTTATTTAAACATATAATTAGGTTACCTTATTATATGTTTAGCTAATTTAAAGGGCGATAATGTATTTATTAACGTAAACGAATTGAGTGAGTGTTGAAGGGATTTTATTTTGAGTCATTTACTTTATAAGTTTTCAATCGATGAGGAAAATCAATGTAAGGGGGAGATTTTATGATGGAAATATCAAAAGAAGTAAATAGTGGGAGGAATTATACAGTAATGACAGCGGTGTTATGTTGGGCAGGTATGGTAGTTATGTCCAGCCTATATGTGACGATTCCTTTAATCGCTCTATTTTCAGACATTTTTAAAGTTTCATTAGCGCAATCTGCGGCTACAGGCAGTATATTTTCGGTAGGTTTTGCTATAGGTTGTTTGTTATTTGGGGCAATCTCTGATAAATATGGGCGAAAAAAAGTGATTTTTATTGGATTGCTTGCACTGTCGATTGTTTCTTTTTTCTTAGGGTTTGTGGATAGCTTATTTTGGCTTATTATTCTCCGAGGGTTACAGGGAATAGCAGCAGCTACATTTTCTCCAGTGGCGTTAGCTTACGTTGTAGAAATGTTTCCAGTAGAGAAAAAAGTTACAACGATAGGGTTTGTTAGTACCGGTTTTTTAGTAGCTGGAATTGCAGGGCAAGTAATAAGTACTGCTGTTAGTCAGCATTTTGGATGGCATATGGTGTTCTTTCTTCTTAGTTTTGTCTATATCATTACTGCTGTATGGGTTCATTATTCTCTTCCGAAAGGGGAAACGTCTCAAGCTTATACGGATATTTTGGGGCCAATGAAACAGATGGGGAAAGTTTTTACACATAAAAGCTTAGTATGGAGCTATATGGTTGCGTTTGTTTTATTAATGGCTTTTGTTAATATGTATACTGTTTTAGGGAATTATTTGAGCTCTTCTACTTACAATTTAACAGCAGAACAAATTCTTTATTTTCGCCTAGCAGGGTTATTTGGTATGTTACTATCACCATTTGCAGGTCGTTTAACAAAGAGGTTCGAAGTAAAGAAAGTTCTTCAAGGAGGATTGTTAGTTGCTATTTTTAGTCTAAGTTCAATGGGATTTATTTCGACACTGCCGTTACTTGTAATGATGAGCGTCTGCTTCGTAATAGGTATTGCTATATCGGTTCCATCTTTAGTTTCTCTTGTCGGCCAATTAGGAGGGAGAGCAAGGGGAATAGCGGTTTCTATTTATACTTTCGTTTTATTTTTAGGAACTAGTATAGGACCTATTATTTCTATTTATCTTATGAAAATAGGGAACTATGCTCAGACGTTTATTTTATTAGGAGTCATACTCTTTATTGGCTTTGTTTCCACTCTTTTCATTCAAATAAAGGAATGCAAGGATCTTTAACATGCTCAACTAGTAAAATGTGAATTTGACTGCGATGATGATAAAAGTGAGCGACGATTTCAAGTAACCATTCGAATCGAGAATAAGCAATATCCCAATAAGCAGTCATAATTTCCGCTAATTCTTCATTGGAATAGGATAAAAAAGTTTTAGAAAGTAAATCGTACCCTTGTATCATCATTTGTTGCATTTGAGCAATTGTTTCGGGTGTTTGTTCTATATAAAAGGTATGTAACTCTTTTTCCGAAATACCATTTAAGATGAGTAAATCAGCATGGCAAATAAGGGAAAGATGTGTACACATTTCAAATAATGACCGCTTTGATTCAATCGGTGTTATTTTCAAATCACTTTCATTATATTGATTCAGTATTTGGATAGAAGTATCAACAGCAACTTTTAGTTGATGCAACGCAGATTGTACAAACATTGTAATTCTCCTCATCTCCATATATAATTAATTCTTAAGGGTATTATATCATACTTAAAATTCCGAAAATTCTAGTAGTTTGACTAGCATAGTGAAACGTATTATATTGTAAAAGGTCATATGAAACGTGAAATAGAATGGAATGCAATTATTGAGTTAGGAGTTAGACCAATGAGTTTGAAATATGGAAGAGATACAATTGTTGAAGTTGACTTAAATGCTGTAAAACATAATGTAAAAGAATTTAAAAAACATGTAAACGATGAAAATATTGCAATGATGGCTGCTGTAAAAGCGAATGGGTATGGCCATGGGGCAGTTGAAGTTGCGAAAGCTGCGATTGAAGCAGGGGTGAACCAGCTTGCAGTTGCATTTGTCGATGAAGCGATCGAATTAAGAGAAGCTGGAATCACTGTACCAATCTTAATATTGGGTTATACATCAGTTGCAGCTGCGGAATCCGCAATTCAATATGACGTTATGATGACAGTCTATAGAATAGAAGATTTACAAGGCATAAATGAAATTGCACAACGTCTTCAAAATAAAGCACGTATTCAAGTGAAAATCGATACAGGAATGAGCCGTATCGGTTTGCAAGAAGAAGAAGTTAAACCATTTTTAGAAGAATTAAACCGTATGGAGTATGTAGAGGTAGTAGGGATGTTTACACATTACTCTACGGCAGATGAAATTGATAAATCGTATACGAATATGCAAACAAGTTTATTTGAGAAAGCTGTAAATACAGCAAATGAATTAGGGATGCAAATACCATACATTCATAGTTCAAATAGTGCAGGGTCAATGGAACTAAGCAATACATTTCAAAATATGGTTCGCGTTGGTATTGGAGTTTACGGCATGTATCCTTCGAAAGAAGTGGATCATACAGTCGTTTCCTTACAGCCTGCATTGTCATTAAAATCAAAAGTAGCTCATGTTAAACATGCGACGAAAAATCGTGGTGTTAGTTATGGAAATACGTATGTAACAACGGGTGAAGAATGGATTGCGACTGTGCCGATTGGTTATGCTGATGGCTATAATCGCCAGTTATCTAATAAAGGGTATGCATTAATTAATGGAGTTCGAGTGCCGGTTATTGGTCGTGTTTGTATGGATCAGCTTATGCTGGACGTTACAAAAGCGATGCCAGTACAAGTAGGGGACGATGTGGTATTTTACGGCAAACAAGGTGAAGAAGAAATTGCTGTAGAAGAAGTAGCGGATATGTTGAGCACAATTAATTATGAAGTTACATGTATGTTAGACAGAAGAATTCCTCGTGTTTATAAAGAAAATAATGAAACGACTGCGGTTGTAAATATATTAAGAAAAAACTGAATCGATATGATTCAGTTTTTTCTTTACTTTTCGTAAATGAAAATTGGGCTATTGATGTTTTTTGAACAAGTCATAATAATTATGCTTCATTATAATTTCAAAGCCACAATGTGTATATAACTGTAAAGCATTGTTATTTTTCGTTTCGACGTCTAATTCAATCGTTGAAACTCCTTCTGTAATGAGGGTATGTACCATATAACTTAGAATATCTTTACCATATCCTTTACCTTGATAAGAAGGATGGACTGCGAAGCCTGAAAGTGTAGTAGATCGCTCTTGGTGAGTAACTGTAATCGTTCCAATTGATTTTTCATTCATAAGAGCAACGTAAACTTGATGAGAAGGTGACTTCATCATTTTTTGCAACCATGTGGATGTATTTGCTACAGAATCCCCGAAAGCTTTACTAGAGATTTCTATGAGATTAGGAAGTAATTCTGAAGATGCGATGGAAAGTTTAATAGTATTCTTCATTGTTTCTCGTTTTTTATTTGATTTACACGTCATATTATACTCGCTGTATAGATAAGGTAATTTCATTTGATTTGCAAATGCTTTCCCAGACGAGGAATCTCCGTTAATGATGAGAAGAGCTTCGTCTGTGTCTCTTTTTTGTATTTCGTTCATGGCAGTTTGTAAAAGGGCAGTGCCTATATGTTGTTTTCTAAAGTTTGGGTGCACGAATCCTATTAACTCCAGTTTAGTCGGTCTTTCAAAGTCGTACATACTTAATGCACCAATTAATTGGGTATCATCAAAAAATAGAAAATCATTGATTTCTTTTTTATTACGAGCAGTTAAAAAGTTAACATGTAAATCTGATGAGTAATCAATTTGATCGTATTGTCCGCAAATATGAGCTAAATCTTTCATTTGCTGAATTTCGTTTGCTGTTAAAGATTTCTTTTTTTCAATGTTCATTTCATAATCCCTCGCAATCGTTTTTAAAAATAGGATGGGTAACTTAACCATTTCTTTAATTCCACACTACCTTGAACAGATAACAGTCGGTACAAATAACGATAAGGCTGTCTACATTCCTCAAGATGAGGAATAGACATAATTGTTTCGTAACCACTTTTAAAGGCATGAGCCTCTTTTTCTGAAAGTACATATTCTAATCCGATAAAATCAAACTCTCGCGGGGCAACTGCATAAGCTTCTGTATCTACTAAACCAGTAATAGTTATACCATCTGATAAAAACTGAGTAGGATCCATATCAATTAAGACGAGTGTAGATTCCTTTGGTGTTGGTAAGGTAGAAAGTTGTGACTCAAAAGTATGAAATGCGTTATATATGCTCTCGTTATCGGAATAAAACCTATTCACAAGTTCTTTACTCGCTTTTAAAATGTGTGGCTGGAATTCCACTAGTGGAACTTGGAGTGTACGTGACGGATTTCCTACGAAATGGGCTGAATACTTATGTATTTGTGCTAGTCCTTTTCCTAGGCTGAATAAAATAGAATCTGGTTGCCCAATAAAAGATTGAACTGTATTACCTACTAATTTTTCAGCCACAATGAATTCTCGGCCATCTAAAATATGTTTTTCTAAAATTGTTGGGATAGGAAGATTTGTATGTTTTTGCAGCAATGCATGTACCGTTTCTAAATGATGTACGTTCCTTGGATCAATTCCAAAGAGATTTTTGCATCCCCACCAAAAATCATTATTTGGCTCTTCATTCATTTTAGAAGAACGAACGATAACTTCTGCATCTGCTGTTTGAATGAGAAAAACGTCACTTGCATGATCTTCATAGCCTGGATGTAAAGCTCGGATGGATAGAATAGGTGAAGTGAATAGTTGTTGTAACATGAAATTCCCTCATTTTCCTGTAAATTCTATAAATTCATTATATAACAGAATATGTACCCCGTGGATCATGATAGGGGACAATATAGAGCATACATAAATTTATAGTGAGAAATCAGCATAGAAATTATATTTTTCTAGTTTTGTATGAATTATCAAAATAATGTTTTCGAATGATAAACGTGAAAAATGCTCGAATGTAAAGTTCGTATGATACGAGATATAAAAAGTAAAAGGGGAATGAAGTGCCTATTTATAAGGTTCTGTACTCGTAATAGTGCGGGCTTTAGACAATATTTCTCAATAATAAAATGAAGAGAAAGATAGGAAGAAGGAGAATAGATTCCTATATAATAGATTTAAATTAATTAACATGATTAAGTATTAATTAATGTGTGTTGAATCGAAAGGAGAGAATGGTATGGCGAACGTACTCGTAATAAATTTCCCTGGAGAAGGTCATATTAATCCGACGATAGCAGTTGTTAATGAGTTAATTCGACGTGGGGAAACAGTTGTATCATATTGTATTGAAGATTACAAAAACAAGGTTGAAGCAACAGGCGCTGAATTTCGATCATTTGAGAATTTTCTTTCGCAAATTAATATTATGGAACGAGTTAATGAGGGTGGTAGTCCTTTGACGATGCTGTCCCATATGATTGAAGCATCAGAACGTATTGTTACTAAAATTGTAGAAGAAACAAAAGGAGAAAAGTACGATTACTTAATATACGATAATCATTTTCCGGTTGGACGTATTATAGCGAATATTCTACAGTTGCAAAGCGTTTCTTCTTGTACAACCTTTGCTTTTAATCAGTACATTACTTTTAATGATGAGCAAGAATCGAGCCCAATAGATGAGACCAATCCATTATACCAATCTTGTGTAGTGGGAATGGAAAGATGGAAAGAGCAGTATGGAATGAAATGTAATAGTTTGTATGATATTATGAATCATCCTGGCGATATTACGATTGTATACACTTCAAAAGAATATCAGCCACATTCGGATGTATTTGATGAATCGTATAAATTTGTCGGTCCATCAATTGCTACTCGAAAAGAAGAGAACAGTTTTCCTATTAAAGATTTAAAAGATGAAAAAGTGATTTTTATTTCTATGGGAACAGTTTTTAATGAACAACCTGCCCTGTATGAAAAATGTTTTGAAGCGTTTAAAGATGTAGAAGCGAAAGTCATATTAGTTGTTGGTAAGAAAATGAATATAAGTCAATTTGAAAATATTCCGAATAACTTTAAGTTGTATAATTATGTGCCGCAATTAGAAGTATTACAGCATGCTGATGTATTCGTGACACATGGTGGTATGAACAGCTCGAGTGAAGCGTTATATTACGGTGTCCCGTTAGTTGTAATTCCGATAACAGGAGATCAGCCTTTAGTTGCGAAACGAGTGACTGAAGTAGGAGCTGGAATAAGGCTTAATCGTAAAGAATTAACTTCTGAATTGTTACGTGAGACTGTAAAGGAAGTAATGGATGATGTAACGTTTAAGGAAAATAGTCGTAAAGTTGGAAAGTCACTTCGAAATAGTGGTGGGTATGAGAGAGCAGTTGATGAAATATTTAAAATGAAAATGAATTCATATTTAAAGCTTAAATAAAGTGAAACTTTAATCAGTGTGGACTTTGTTCATCTACAACTGATTGTTAGCTCACACGAATCGGGCGTTTTTGGGTAGCCGACTCTTTGTTTCAGCTTGAAATTTGAAACGGGAGTCTACTGCTCGCGAATAGCAGAATAAACGCTTAAAACACACTTATTGTAATATGTAAGTGTGTTTCTTCTATTAGGCTTTAAATCAATTACATAAAAATCACTGTAAAGGTGAAACTTCTGTGTATATAAACTGATATCTTTGTATTAGTAGTAAGATTACGTTAAAATAATACTAAGAAAATATATAAGTTTTGGGGGTAATGAATGAAGAGAGTATTTGAATACGTATTATTAACAATTGGCTCCATTATTGTAGCGGGTTCACTAGAGCTTATTTTAGCGCCTAATGGACTAGTAGATGGCGGGGTAACGGCTATTGCTATTATGGCAAATAAAGTTGCAGGATTACCGCTGTATGGCGTGTTTTTAGGACTTAATATTCCTATTTTACTATTTACTGCAAAAGTAATGGGGAAGAAATTTTTTATACGTACATCGTATGCGAATGTCGTTACAACACTCGGATTGATTTATTTAAAACCATTTCCAGCGATTACAACTTCTGAACTATTAATTGTACTTTATGGTGGCGTACTGTTTGGAATTGGTGTAGGGATTGTAGTGAAAATGGGCGGAGCAATAGATGGCTCAGAAATGTTAGCAGTTTGGATGAACAAACACTTTAAGGTACCAATTAGCACATTTTTACTTGCTGTAAATGCAGTTATTTTCATTTTTGTGGCCATTTTATTTTCAATCGAACAAGCGATGTTCTCATTAGCAATTTTCTATATTGTTACGAAGATGATTGATTTCATATTAGATGGCATTAATCAAGGAAAGAGCGTCATGATTATTTCTGGTAAGAATAAAGAAATAGGCGATCTACTTATGAAAGAATTGCAATTATCCGTTACGTATCTACATGGAGAAGGCGGTTTTTTAGGAGAGCATAAGAGAATCATTTATTGTATTACAAACCGTTTCATTTATCCGAAAATGAAAGATCTCGTTCTCTCTGTAGATCCAACTGCTATAATTGAAGCTTCTTATTCAACAGAAACAACTGGTGTTAAGCGTCCGGGAAGGACCGCTCGATCAGGTGATTAACTAAAAGAAGATTGTCCAAAAAGCTATTTTGGACAATCTTCTTTTTTGTTTTGTTGAATTGTTATTGTATTACGAGTTAAACTCAGCGTTAGCAAATTCTCTTTTAACTAGGAAACCAAACTTCATTCAATAAGTTTACTACCGTTTCAATTTTATTTTCGGGAATACTACCGAAACCGAGTAATACGTAAGATTCTTTGCGTAAATCATTTACAAAATCATAGGGAGAAAGTGGATATAACTTAATACTTTGTTTCTTAGCTGATTCAATAAGTTCTTGTTCATTCATATTGTTATGGATACGTAGAACAATATGAAGACCTGATTGTTCACCAAGAATTTGAACATTAGTACCCATTTCTTTCACAATGAATTTTACTAATGTATGATGTTTTCTTTTATACAACGTACGACTGCGGTTAATATGACGTTCCCAATTTCCACTTTGTATAAAATTAGCGAAAGCAAGTTGTTGTGTAGTAGAGACTGTTTGTTTAAAAATACCTTGCAACGCTTCATACGTTTTTAAAAGATGCGGTGGTAAAACAACATATCCCATTCGTAAAGAAGGTAAAAAAGATTTTGAGAAAGTCCCCATATAAATAACACGTTCATTTGAGTCAAGACTTTGTAAAGACGGAATTGGTTTACCTGCGTAACGGAACTCCCCATCATAGTCATCTTCAATAATATATCCATCGCGATCATTGGCCCATTTTAACAATTCCAATCTTCTAGATAAAGGCATAATCATTCCAAGCGGAAATTGATGTGATGGCGTAACGTATGCGACATTGGAATTTGTATTGTATAAGTTAGAAATACGAATCCCTTTTTCGTCTAATGGAATGGGATGAATTTGTTGATTGCAGCTTTTAACAATTGCATGTATACGGTGAAATCCAGGGTTTTCAATGCCGTACTCTTTTGTAGGACCAAGCAGTTGAATTAGTAGCCAAAGAAGTGGCTGTGTTCCGGCACCAATCACAATTTGATCAGGTGAAGAATATACACCGCGCGCATGATATAAATATGTTGAAATATGTTCTCGAAGAACGAACTCACCTTGTGGGTCTTCTTTAGCAAATAACGCATTTTCGTACTTTAGTATTGCTTCTTGTAACGCTCTTTTCCAGTTTGTAATCGGAAAAGCAGTTTGATCAATAAGACCTTGGCTACAATCATATTCAAACGGATCTTCTATTAAATTGCTCTTTTCCTTTGCCATATTTAATTTTTTATTCGGGATAACGTCAATATCGACATTTGCAACAAAAATACCACGCTTCGGTTTACTTTCTACATAACCTTCAGCTAATAATTGTTGATAAGCTGATTCAACAGTAATGCGGCTAATATTAAGTTGTGACGCTAAGTTTCTATGTGAGGGAAGACGTGTACCAACAGAAATAGTTCCCTGTATAATTTCATATTTTATAAATTCGTAAATTTGTAAGTAAATAGGTGTATTGCTTTCTAATTGCAATGGGATAGTAAAATCCATAGTAAGAACTCTCCTTTAAAACTGGCCTTATAAAAAATAATTAAACTGTCACTTAAGTGAAGGGCAGATACTCCCTATAATAATGATATAACATTTAGAAAATTATACAAATTGTTAGGAGAGAGTTCAAATGAATGTTAAAGAAGTAGTAACAGAAGCACAATTACATGAAGTATTACCTATTTTACAGCAATTACGAACACAGCTTTCCGAAGAGGAAGCAGGCTTTTTATTTCGAAAAATGAAAGAAGAAAATTATAAACTATTTTCGTTACGTAATGAAGATGATGAAGTTGTTGGCCTTGCCGGTGTAGCAATTTGTACGAACTTTTATAATAAGAAGCACGTTTTCGTATATGACCTTGTAACAGCAGAAGCACATCGTTCAAAAGGATATGGGAATGTATTACTTTCTTATATAGAGAACTGGGGAAAGGAAAATGGATGTGAGTCTATCGACTTAACATCAGCGTTTCCTAGAATTGATGCTCATCGTTTTTATGAAAGGGAAGGGTATGATAAGGTAAGTTATTCTTTTTATAAAAAATTATAAAGAAAGATAGGTTCTATATGACATATTATAGAACCTATTTCATTTAGAAAGGTTTATAATTTATTTTGTATAAATAAAGAAAATGATTGGAGCGTTTATACTTGGAGAAAATAAAGAAACTATCTATCCCTAATAATGCTAGAGTTATCATAATATCTGATATTCATGGAGAATTGAACCTTTTAAAAGAATTACTACATAAAGTTAACTTTAAGAATGAAGATTATTTAATTATTAATGGAGACCTTTGTGAGAAAGGAAGCGATAGCATCGGCGTAGTAGACTATGTAATGGATCTTGTAGAGAGTAATTTAAATGTTCACGTTGTTGAAGGGAATTGTGAAGTTTTAGTTGATGCTCTTCTAAATGAAAATCCAGGTCTCATTAATTATTTATGTACGAGAAAGCATTCGATTTTTAATGAATGGTTAGAACAATTACATTTTTCTATTCAGGAAGATACTTCAATTCAGGAAGTGAAGGAAGTACTGTTAAGTCACTTTTCAAAAGAAATAAATTGGCTAAATAAGCTGCCAACAGCGATTGAAACAGAAGATTATATTTTTGTACATGCTGGACTGGAAGATAGAGTAGATTGGAAAGAAACAGCGCGCAAAAATGCGATAGCAATGCCAGAGTTTTTTAATAAATCGCATAGAGCTAATAAGTATGTAGTTGTTGGGCATTGGCCTGTTGTGAACTATTCTGAAGAAGCCCCGTCTAACAATCCAGTTATTGATAAGGAGAAAAAAATTATTGCAATTGACGGCGGGAATGCGATTAAAGAAGCAGGACAATTAAACGCATTTATCATTCAGAGGAAACTAACAGGTGATACGTTTTCTTATACATATGTAGACTATTTTCCAATTTATGAAGCAACAGCAGAATTTAATGCTGATGCAACAATGCAGGGAGGGGTTACATATCCGTATTATTACATAGAGCCGGTGGAGAAGAGGCGAGATTACACAATATGCAAGCAAAAGGAAACGAATAAATTACTCAATGTGAAAAATGAATATATTAGGCAACGTGAGTCAGGTGAATACACAGTGAAAACCGATATTTCTTGTGCGCAAATAGGTGTTAGAAAAGGGGATATTGTTTCTCTCATTGATGGTAGCTGCGCAGGGTATGATTTAATTAAAAAAAATGGAGTAGAAGGCTGGATAGAGAAAGGGATTCTACTTGAGATAAATAAGAAGGAAAGTAAAATATTGAGCTGAAATAGGAGGGATGTAACCTCCTGTTTTTTATTAACTGCGTTACGGTCACATATATCATCTTTAGCTATTATGGAGGATTTATCTTCTGGCATTCCGTTTTGTAAATGCTTGTACGAAACTTTTCATTTATTTCGGATACTTCCGTAGTTAATAACATATGAGTGAACAGAAGGAATTCTTTACAATGCTGAAAGTCATTTCGTTTAGTGGTATGATTCCGTTTCATATCTTCTTGGAATCGTTGATATATCTCTTGAACTTTTCCCAAAATAAATTCCTCCTGAAATATGGTGAGATTAAAGGTTAGAAGACTACTTTCTTCATAAATATTAAGTGCCAAATAACAAAATGAAACAATATATTATAGAGTTTTGTTTTGATTTTTCTGAAAAAATATTATAATTATATATGAAATAAAGAGGAATGTAGGAGGAAATTATGCAAAACGTTATAAAAAAGGGGAACAAAGTTACAATTCGTACAATTGAAGAATCAGATATAAAAACATTATGGAGCCTCGTATTTAAAGAAGAAAATCCAGAATGGAAGAAGTGGGACGCGCCATATTTCCCTTACTCAATGCAAGAATACGCACCTTATAAAGAAAAGATGTTAACTCGTTTACAAGAAGAACCTCTATCAAATTTAATTATAGAAAATAACGATCAAATTATAGGTACAGTCGGATTTTATTGGGAACATAAACCGACGCGTTGGTTGGAGATGGGAATTGTTATTTATGATCCAACATACTGGAATGGTGGCTACGGTACAGAAGCATTAACATTATATCGAGATTTATTATTTGAAAAGATGGAGATTGGTAGAGTAGGGCTCACGACGTGGTCTGGTAATGAACGAATGATGAAAGTAGCTGAGAAAATAGGAATGACTTTAGAAGGTAGAATGCGCAAATGCCGATATTATAACGGAACATACTATGATTCTATTCGAATGGGAATGATTCGTGAAGAATGGGAAGCGATATATGTAACGAAGGGGTGAGGAAGCATGTACGCTATTATTGCAACATTTGATAGTGTGTTTATTAATAAGATTATAGAATTGCAAAATGAACTAACGAATATAATAGAGTCAAATCAATTAGCGGGAGTAGAACCGCATATCACACTTGCGGACTATAAGGAGTTAGATGTTAATTTATATACTAAGAAATTAGAGGAGTTTGTAGCTATTCAAGAGAAAATGGCTGCAGTGACTTTTTCTTCTGTTGGAACTTTTCCTACAAACGGAACGATTTTTCTAGCGCCGACTATTACCGATGAATTGTTAACACTTCATCATTCTTATCATGATCATTTCCAAGCTTTTCATAATAATCCAAATTCATATTATGTACCGGGCAAATGGGTTCCGCATTGTACGATAGCGAATCATTTGAACTCGACTCAGTTTTTAAGCGCAATGGAGTATATATATGGGAATTTTGATGTTAAAACAGCTTCGATTGAAAAGTTAAAATTAATTAAGGTAAATTATGAAAATGGTTCTGCCGTTTCTTCTAGTATAGTAGCAGAATATAATTTAAAGAGAATGGAGACATCGAGATGACATATGTAATTAGAGAAATGAAGCAAGAAGATATTCATGCTGTACAAACAGTAGCGAAAGTAGCTTGGCATGATACATATGAAGGCATTATTCCGAGAAAGATTCAAGACAGTTTTTTAGACGAGGCATATTCTGATGAAAAAATGAAATATCGTCTTAAAAATACACATTTATTCGTTGCGGAGGAAGAGGGAGAAGTAATAGGATTTGCTAATTTTTCACCAGTTAGATTGCAAAACGAAGCAGAATTAGGTGCGATTTATTTGTTACCAGATCAGCAAGGGAAAGGGATAGGAAGTGCTTTATTACAAAAAGGAATAACGGTATTAAAAGGAATTCGGAAACTATACATTCATGTAGAAGCAGCAAATGAAAAAGGTAAACATTTTTATGAAGCGAAAGGTTTTGCTGAATTAGAGCAATTTGAAGAAGACTTTGAAGGACATTTGATGCAGACAGTAAGGATGGTTTTATACATATAAGGAGGACTAGAAGTGAAGATTTTTGATTTTAGTGAAAAAGCGGGAAAGCGCATATCAGTATTTCAATCTAATTTCATAATGTCGAAAATAGTAAACCACCAAGGGAATGTACATATCGGTGCTATGCATTTACAAGAGAATGGAATAATTGGATATCATGAAGCAGTTGTATCACAGCTGCTTCTTATTATGGACGGAGAAGGATATGTGTGTGGGGCAGATAAAGAAAAAGTAAAGATAAGAGCTGGACAAGCTGTGTTTTGGGAGAAAGGAGAGTTTCATGAGACGAGTACAGAACATGGATTACTGGCAATTATTATGGAAGCGGAGAATCTTGAACAATCGATAGTAATGCCTATTAAGGATGGGGGTTGTGAAAAATGATAATAAAGGCGAATCAAGAAGATACAAGTAAAATATTAAAATATGCAGCCCAATCGCTTTTTGAAGGGACGAGAGGGAATTGCCAATTAAGTACAGAGAAAGCGATTGAAATTACAAAACCAATAGTAGAAAAGGGAGCATGTTATTTAGTCATTAAAGAAGAAAATAAAATATTAGGGTGGATATTAATAGGGGAAAATACTGACTATTTTTCTCGTGAAAAACTTGGATTTATATATGAGCTATACGTTTTTTCAGAGTATCGAGGGAGAGGGATATCACGAGAACTGATGGAGGCCGGTATTAAGGAATTGAAGGAGAAATATTCAGAAATTCGATTAAATGTATTTGCTGGGAATTTTGCGAAAGAGATGTACGAAGAACTTGGGTTTGTTGAAAGACAGGTAATTATGACTTTGAAGTGAGAAAAATTGCGAGGCTGTATTTCTTTTAATTAAAGAATTCCAATAGAGTTTTAATCAAACTTTTTAATGGGAAATATACGCATTCATGTTAGGTAATCTTTTTTTCTATTGTTAAGAATAACATTTGTAGAATTTGTTTAATTGATTTTTATTTTCAAGTAATAGTAGTTTCTTAAAAAATAGAAAATTTATATTATACAATATATCGTTATTATAGTAAAAGAGAAATTTTGGAAAAATATCATTTTTTTGTTTAGAAATTTTTAAATTATTGATATAATCAATTTGTAGAATTGATTATTGGTTAATTTTACTATTTTTAAATTTTAAGGGGGATTTAATAATGGCAGGACAAATTCGTATGTCACCAGAGGAGCTTAAATCAAAAGCGACTCGATATGGACAAGGTGCAAATCAAATTGAGGACATCTTACGTCAGCTACAAAACTTACAAAATGAATTAAGAGGAGAATGGGAAGGTCGTGCTTTTGAAGGCTTTGATCAACAGTTCAATCAATTAAAACCAAAAGTACAAAACTTCGCACAGCTATTACAAGAAATTAATATGCAGCTTAATAAAACTGCAGAGGCTGTTGCTAGACATGACGAAGATCTTTCTCGTAATTTCGGTCTACAATAAGACAGATAAAAAGAAATATATAATTTAGCCATGCAACCATACGTTGTATGGCTAAATTACTTTAAAACTAGAGTAAGATACGAAGTCTTTCAATTAATAGACTCGCGGTCGCAGGAGTGATAAGTAGTGAAAAAGTTTAGATGGAGCATCTTGTTGTTTATTATTTTAGCTCTTGTACTATCAACAGGGGTCTCCTATTTAGCATTAAATCAAAATGTTAAGAAAGCTAATGAGAATACTACACCAAAAATGACAGTTGCGTTGGTAAATGAAGATCAGGGCACTGTATTTGAGGGCAATAAAATAGCGTTTGGAGATCAATTTGTTAAAAATGTAAATAAAAATACGAAACAAGAATGGTACGTAGTTAGTCGTGGAGTAGCAGAAAATGGTTTGAAAAATAATAATTACAACATGATGATTGTTATACCAAACGATTTTTCTAGGAAAGCAGTTGCGATTGATTCAGAACTACCAGAGAAATTAACGTTAAACTACAAAGTAAATGCAACTGGGAATAACGATTTGAAAGCTGAGGCTGAGAATACGGCGTCTACAATTTTAGAAGATTTCAATAAGCAAATCATCGACGTTTATTTTGCAAGTATTATCGGTAAGTTGCAAGGTGCACAAGATAATATAGGGAAAATAATTGAAAAAGGAAACGTTCAAACAACTATGTACAAAAAAGATGTACATAGTCCTTTAGCAAATTACACAAATCAATTTAAAACAGTGCAAGATTATACTGGGGTTTCTGTTAATAGTTTTAAAGGATTTCAGGATGTATTAAAAGGTTTCGGTCAAGTGTTAGATGAAGGGAATAAATCTAACAATACTTACTTAGAAGGGTTTAATAACTTCCAAAAAATGCAATCTGATAATAATCTGTTAGCGAATAATTTTACGAGTCAATTTAATCAATACATGAGTGAAATGAATACAGGCGATGTTTTAAAGCAGTTAGGTGCATTGGAATCTGCTAATAAAGTGATTACAAATCAATTTACGCTTTCAGAGAAAGAACCAAATATTTTAGCTGATGCTTCAGCAATTCAAAAACATTTAACAGATGTAAAAAAACAAGTGTCAGAATATGATACAGAACTTGCAGGAAAGTTAGAAAGTGATATTCAAGAGACGGTAATTAAAAAGTTAAAGCAATCTATGTCGAACGATGGAAAGCAAGAGATCTTTATAAATACATTAATGAAACAACCAGACGTTCGAATAAAGAACCAAATCGAAAATTTAATTGCGAAATTACCTAGTTTAAACATGGAAGAAATCGTTCAAAGTGATTTGCCAGATACAACGAAATTACAATTGCAAAATGTAATCCAATTTACAAATAAATATAATAAAGAAAATAACTTTAATTATGATCCTGTAAATAAAATCTCTTTAGGAAACGCTATTAAAGAAGTAAAGGATAAACTTTATACAGAGGGAATTACATTTAGTGATACGGCGAAAGTAATTAAAATGGAATCTTCACAAACTTTGAAGATAAATATTCCAGAAGAATTTAAACTAGATGGAAGTACAGAAGCTTTACATATTGATGATGTGGATCGTACAAGTGACTTTCTTCAAAGCGAAGCAGGAGAAATTACAATAGCTCCTCGTAATGAAGGGGATATAAAGATTAGCTTGCATGTAAAGTTAAAAGATCCAAACATCAATATAGATGTTTTCTCTCCTGTAATGTGGCAGTGGGAATTGAGTGGGACTCATAAAAAAGAAACTAGTCCTGAAAAAGAAGATAAAGGAACACAAACTGAAAACAGCAAGGTGGAAAATGTGGTTCATAAATCACAGTATGGCATAATGCCGTTAGTACACAATGCTAAAAAGCCTATTATCAAAAAAATGGAAAACACAACAGGGAATAATGGAGGAAACCCAGGAGGCGGAACAGGGAAAGATAACGGAACCGGAGGAAACCCAGGAGGCGGAACGGGAACAGATAACGGAACTGGAGGAAACCCAGGAGGCGGAACGGGAACAGACAACGGAACCGGAGGAAACCCAGGAGGCGGAACGGGAACAGACAACGGAACCGGAGGAAACCCAGGAGGCGGACCGGGAACAGATAACGGAACCGGAGGAAGCCCAGGAGACGGAACAGGAACAGGTAACGGAACTGGAGGAAACCCAGGAGGCGGAACGGGGACAGACAACGGAACCGGAGGAAACCCAGGAGGCGGAACGGGGACAGATAACGGAACCGGAGGAAATCCAGGAGGCGGAACGGGGACAGACAACGGAACCGGAGGAAACCCAGGAGGCGGAACGGGGACAGATAACGGAACCGGAGGAAATCCAGGAGGCGAACCGGGAACAGATAACGGTAAAGTTATTGAAAGTACAACGAATCAAGTTGTACATCAAAAATCAGAAGAATTAACAAAAAATATATCTAGTGTATTAATAAAAGAAGCAGTAGATACAGTTGAAAGTTATCAAAGTTTAATTAGTTTATACGAAATGTATTATGGGATTGATTTAAGAACGCAAGATGTAGGTCCTAAGCTAGAAGAGGGAAGTTTAGATGCAATTGCAACTGAACAATCTTTGTACTACGTATTAAATAAACAAAGCTTAATTGATTTAATTTCAAACCTAGTTTCATCAGGTATTACGGCAGAAGTTAAGCAAGATATGACAGGTTTAAAGCAAAAAATAGACTCTTATCAACAATTCATTACTAGTGCGGATCAAAATTCAATGTTACTAGCAGAGAAATTAAATGTAACGACGCAACAAGCAACTAGTATGAATGAAAATTTAGGGGAATATTTAAAAGGTTTAGCGAAATGGCGTGAGAGTAGCTTAAAGCTAGTTGAAGAACAGCAAGTGCTAACAACAAATAATACTGGTGAGCAAACAGCCGTTTTATCGTTAGATTCTGGTATTAAATCATTAATGTCACAAAGTCAGTCATTGGTCGAGAGTTCGAAGCATAGTTTAGCAACTTCAGACGATGTTTATAAAACATTTGATCAAATTAATGGACAAGCAAAAGAAATTCAAGACAGCGGAACGACAATTGTTTCAAAAGCTGATTCATTATTAAATGACTTTACGAAGAAAATGGACGATGATAAAACATTCTCCAAAAACTTTACTAAAATTTTGGCTAATAGCCGAATTGGTGATCGCCAAAATGAAATGTTATATCAATTTTTATCTAGTCCAGTTCAGAAACAAAATGATGGAGTCATTGTAGCTGGTAATGCTTTTACACCATATTTAATCGTATTAACTTGTTTTATTGTTGCGTTATTTACAGCATACGCAATTGCGAATCAAGAAAAGAAACGAACGCAATTAGATCATTTTGAAGAGAAATTCTCATTAATTGATATGAATGTCCCAACTACAGTAGTAGCATTCGGTATATCAATTGTGGAAGGGATTAGTATAGGTATCATTTCTGGACGTCTTTTACAGTTTGGTCAGGATCAAAGTTTACTATGGATTGCGTTTATCACAATCATTATGATGGCGTTTGTATTGGTTTCAACATATTTATTGCGACAAATAAAAATGGTAGGGATGTTTATCCTATTAGTATTTTTAAGTATGTACCTATTTTTAACTGAAGCAGTTGGAAGTAAAGTAGATCAAATGTCATCAGTTGGAAAGGTACGTCAATTTTCACCACTTCAGTATATAGAAAGTTTTCTAAATGATTTTATTAGCGGTAAAGATACGGGGAAAGTTATTTTTATCGTATTGTTTGTAATTGCCATTATAGGGTTAGTTAGTAATCTATTTGTATGGCATAAGAAATGGGAGGAAAAAGAAGTAAATGATCAAACAATGGAGCATAGTGGCTAAGTTATCATTTCTCTCTATCCTTTTACTGTTTGTCGCGCTACCGATAAGGAGCGCGGCGGACAGTTATCTTGGTGATGATGGGAAGATTAAGTTTAAAGTGGATCGAATTGAAGAAAGCGACCAAGAAAAAAATAAAGAAGAACATAAGGAAACAGAATTAGATAAAGCATCAATTGAGTTATTTAGCAAAGACATAGAAGAAGAAATTCAGAAAAAGAAAAAGAAAGAACAAAAAGATATGGAAGCTTTACGAGATTCTCTTTTTATAAAACAAAAAGAAAATAATAGTGTGAAAGATATGAAAAATAGTTTGTTTAGCAGTGAATACGTTGTGAGAAAAAGTGCAGATGAAGTAGCGAGTAATGAAACAATGAACGAAAAGCCAATTGGTACAACAATCATATTATTATTTGGTGGTGGCATTGTACTTATTTGCATCGGTATTTATACGGTTCTTCGCAAAAGTTGGAGGTAAAGTAATGGCGATACAAACGCATATTAATGTAACGGTAGATTTTAGTAAATGGAATGGAAATACATATGATTTACGTATTCCGAATCATCAATCTATTAAATATTTATTGAAAAACTTATTAGATACGCTAAAGATTGATGATCATGAAGGTTCACATTTTGTAATGAAAGTGAAAAATAAGTCAATTGTTTTAACAGATAATGATCGTTTAATTGATCACCAAATAACAGACGGAGATATTTTACAAGTTTTATAAAGAATATTTCTTACTTTTAGTTTTTTGAAAATAAGTTATTACTGGTTATAAAGAAAAGGAGAAGAGGATAAACATGACGGAAAAAACAATTCAAATTGATGCAATGAACTATCAATTTCAAATAGAGAAAGAAAATTGGAAATTGGAGATGACAAAATCTCAAACACGTATAAAAGACTTCCGTCAATTCGATATAATTACGGGCACATCATCTGACTTTGTACCATTAACGATAGAAGAAACGGATGATATGTTTACGTTTCTATTTCAAGTCGACAAAAAATTATATAAGTGGGACGATCTTAGCCGTTTTGGAAGAAATGAGAAATTGAGGCTGCTTCGAAATGTTGCGCAATTTCATAAATATTTAAATAAACGAATTACGTTCTTTTTACATCCAGACAATATAGTTTTTAATGCGAATTTAATGCCAAGTATTATACATAGAGGAATTCGAGATATTGTTCCACCAACCCCGTTGTTAGAAGAGCAATTTTTAACGCAATACAAATGTCTAATTATTGCTTTATTCTCCGAAAAGCACAATTTTGATGATTTATATGCTGGGTTACTAAAAGATGCAAAAGAAACAACATTTGAACAGACAGTTGCTCAAATGGAAAGCTTAGATGCATTACTGCAGTTTCTTGATGATAGCTTTGAGAAGGAACAAACAAAAACAGAAAAAAGTATGCAGTTAGTACCTAAAAAGAGCTATAAATCGTTTAAATACTTAGCTTTTTCCTTCATAGCGGCGACAGTTGTTTTAGCTGCTCCTTTAATATATTTCACTTTTATAAAATTTCCTTATCAAAATAAATTGTTAGAAGCAAATGCGAGTTTCATAGCAACTGATTATGACAAAGTAATTACGCAATTAAATGAAGAGGAATTTGAATCATTACCGATTGCATCTAAATATGAGTTAGCATTTGCATACATTACAGTTGAAAAACTAGGTGAAGATCAAAAGAAATCGATTATGAAAAATATTAGTTTGAAAAGTGATGAAAAGTATTTGCTGTATTGGATGTATAACGGAAAAGGTAATTTTGATCAATCATTAGATTTAGCTAAGACACTTGATGATCCTCAGCTTATTATGTACGGCCTTGTTAAACAAATTGAATCGCTGAAAAATAATCCGGATTTATCAGGCGAAGAGCGTGATCAAAAATTAAAAACATATGAGCAACAATTAAATGAATATGAAAAGAAATATGGAAAATCATCAAACGATAAAGACTCGTCGAACACAGAGAAAAAAGAGTAAGCACTTGATGAGACAGTTGAAAAGGAGCAGTGAACACGGATGGAGCAACTATTAGTATTGACTTATGGAGACAAAGTATATAAGTGCACATTACATCCAAATGAGCAATCAATAGTGTCGATTGGAAAAGAGTGGACAAATGATATTACGAATCCATGTTTAGAACAAGAAGTAGAGTTAAAGTGGAATAATGAAGTAAATGCTTGGATGATACAAAATCAATTAATAGAGTTCAATAAGGAATTTGAGATTGTAAAAACTAAAGATGTGAGCTTGAAAATCTTTATCTCTATTATTGGCACAACTAAAGTGTTTGATATAGGAACGAAACATTCTCTTACAATTAGTCAAAACAGTTTTGATGATATTTCTATTACTGGGGCAAATATAGATTTAATGCTATCTCGTGAAACGCTGTACGATTCTTTTAATGTGAACGTATATGACGGGGAAGTATTTCATAATTATACAAGGCTAAAAGATAGCACTATGTTAGAAGCAGGAGACCAATTATATTTTGATGGCGTTTTAGTGGAGATAGGCAGTGAAGATATTCAAGTATTGTCTTCAGAAGATAAAGTGAAATCTACGTTACCTATTTTAGTAGAATCAGAAACGAATTATCAAAGTGGTTATCCAGACTATCATCGTTCACCACGTATTATTTACCGTGAACCAGAAGAGAAAATGACAATTGCAAAACCTTCAAGTATGCCGTCAAAACCGACTGAGCATTTGGCGAGAATTATTGCACCTGCCCTTGTCATGATTGTCGTAACAGTATTACTTGCTATCTTTATGAAATATGGAATGTTTATTATAGCATCCATTGCAATGACATTAGTAACGATTATTGTTTCTGTCACATCTTATATAAAAAATTTAAAGCAATATAAAATCGACATCGTTGAACGTGATAAAAGCTATAGAGAGTATATAAAACAAAAAACGAAAGATTTACATGCAGAAAGTGAAAAACAGCGTCATGCATTACATTATCATAATCCAAATGTTGAGGTTATACGTAATATGGCTATTCAAGTAAATCCTCGTATTTATGAAAAAACAATGCAACATCATGATTTCTTAACATTTAGCGTTGGTACAGGGCAAGCTAATACGAGTTTTGAAATTCAATTTAATGAAGAAGAATTTAGTCAAACGAAAGATGAATTAATTGATATAGCACGTGAACTAAGACAGCGTTATCTATCATTGGAAGATGTACCCGTTGTAACAGATTTAATGAATGGACCAGTCGGTTATATTGGCCAACGCTTCTTAGTGTTAGAGCAATTACAATTATTAGTTGCACAAACGGCTTTATTCCATAGTTATTATGACTTGCAGTTTATTACTATTTTTCCTGAAGAAGAAAAAGAAAAATGGGATTGGATGCGCTGGTTACCTCATGGAAGTGTTCGCGATATAAATGTACGTGGATTTGTATACCATGATCGTAGCCGTGATCAAGTGTTAAATAGTTTGTATCAAATATTGAAAGAACGAAAATTAAAACTAGACGAAAAGAGTTCAACTAATGAAAAAATGTATTTTGCACCGCACTATGTCGTTCTCATTACAGATGAAAAACTAATACTAGACCATGTTGTTATGGAATTCTTTAATGATGATCCGAGTCAATTAGGTGTATCACTTGTATTTGTACAAGATGTTATGCAAAGTTTACCGGAGCATGTGAAAACGGTAATAGACATAAGAGATGCAAAACAAGGGAACATCATCTTAGAGCAAGGAGAACTTGTAAACCGTCAATTTAAACTAAATCACGTACCGAAAGGGTTCAATTTAGAAGATGTTTCACGAGCATTAGCACCGTTAAATCATTTGCAAAACTTAAAAAATAGTATTCCAGAAAGCGTAACATTTTTAGAAATGTACGGCGTTGAAAAAGTAAAAGAACTGAATATCACAAGTCGTTGGGAGAAAAATGCAGCGCATAAATCTTTAGCTGTACCACTTGGATTACGTGGTAAAGAAGATATCGTAAACTTAAACTTACACGAAAAAGCACACGGACCACACGGATTAATAGCAGGTACAACAGGTTCAGGTAAATCGGAAATTATACAATCGTATATTTTATCTCTAGCAGTCAATTTCCACCCGTACGAAGTAGCCTTTTTACTAATTGACTATAAAGGCGGCGGAATGGCGAATTTATTCAAAAACTTACCGCATTTATTAGGAACAATTACGAACTTAGATGGAGCACAAAGTATGAGAGCGCTCGCATCAATTAAAGCTGAATTGCAAAAAAGACAACGCTTATTTGGGGAAAATGATGTAAACCATATTAATCAGTATCAAAAACTGTATAAAGAAGGCTTAGTAAGTGAACCGATGCCGCATCTATTTTTAATTAGTGATGAATTCGCGGAACTGAAGTCAGAACAACCAGAATTTATGAAAGAGTTAGTTTCAACAGCGCGTATCGGTCGTTCACTCGGAATCCATTTAATATTAGCTACGCAAAAACCGAGTGGTGTTGTAGATGATCAAATTTGGAGTAACTCGAAATTCAAACTAGCACTAAAAGTTCAAAATACGTCAGATAGTAATGAAATTTTAAAAACGCCGGATGCTGCTGAAATTACATTACCAGGGCGTGCTTACTTACAAGTTGGGAATAATGAAATTTATGAACTATTCCAATCAGCTTGGAGCGGGGCAGACTATGTAGAAAATAAAGAGGATAAAGAGCATTTAGACGCAACAATATATGCAATAAATGATCTAGGACAATATGAAATATTAAGTGAAGACTTAAGTGGACTTGGTAGTAGTAAAGAAGTAATAAGCGTACCATCTGAACTTGATGCTGTTATTGGCTACATTCACGATTACGCAGAAATAAATGAAATTGAAGCGTTAGCTAGACCGTGGTTACCACCACTTCCAGAAAGCGTATATTTACAAGACTTACACGCTATTCAGTTCAAAGAAGCATGGACGAAAGAAAAGAAACCATTAAAAGCAACAGTTGGTTTATTAGACCAGCCTGAATTGCAATCACAAACACCATTAACATTAGATATTAGTAAAGACGGACACGTAGCAGTCTTCTCAAGTCCAGGTTACGGAAAATCAACATTCTTACAATCAGTCATTATGGATGTAACTCGTCAGCATAGTCCGGAGCATTTGCATGTGTATTTAGTGGACCTTGGAACAAATGGTCTTCTACCTTTAAAAGGATTACCTCATGTAGCGGATACGATTACAATTGACGAATCAGAAAAATGTTTAAAGTTTGTTGAAAGATTAACTCAAGAAATGAAAAATCGTAAACGATTATTAAGTGAATATGACGTTGCGAGTATTGAAATGTATGAAAAGGCAAGTGGGAAAGAAATACCACATATTATTATTGCAATCGATAATTATGATGCAGTAAAAGAAGCAAAATTCTATGAGAGCTTTGAAATGATAATTATGCAAATTGTCCGAGATGGTGCTAGTTTAGGAATTCATACTTTAATAAGTGCAGGACGACAAAACGCACTTAGAATTCAATTGTACAATAATATTAAAATCCAAACTTGTCTATATATGATTGATCAGAGTGAAGTAGCTAGTATTGTAGGGAGATCTGATATAAAAGTGGAAGAAACAGCAGGAAGAGCGTTAATAAAACTAGAATCTCCTACATTATTCCAGGCTGCATTACCTACGAAAGCAGAAGATGAACTACAACAAATTCAATTATTACAACAAGAAGCAAATGATATGGATCGAGAATGGGATGGAGAACGTCCGAAGGCAATTCCAATGATGCCAGAAGTGATTGATATTGCTACGTATCGTAAAAATAAAGACGTTACAAAAGCTCTACAAGCAGGAAGAATTCCAATGGGGCTTGATTTTGCAAATGTAGAAGTTGTAGCTCATGATATTGCGGTGAATGATCATTTAATGATTTATAGTGTAGATGATAGTATGGGAAAACAAATTGTATCTAGTATCCTATCTCAATTGAATAAAGATTATTTTGAAAGTGTGACATTAGTGGATACAGCAGAGTATAGTTTCGTTCAATATAAAGACAATGTGACGCACTACATTGTAGACGAAAATGAAATAAATATGCATGCGAAGTATTGGATGGAAGTAATTCGCGAACGAGCTTTTGAATTAGCACAAGCAAGACAAGAAGGTAGAGAAATTCCTGCATTCACAAAACAACTCATTATCATGACAAATGTTGAAGAGTTTAGTAAATTTGTTTATTTAGAAATGGAGGATGCAGCGACTTTAATTGATTTATCTCGTACAGTAGGTATTTACTTTGTATTAGCAGGTCACCACGACTACATGGACCGAAATCGTGAAGCTCTACCTATGAAAATGAGAAGTAAACTAACAGCAGCAATTATCGCAATGCCATTAAATGATCAAAGTATCTTCAATATAAAATATATAAGCAACGAAGCGCCATTAGGTAAAGATGAAGTGTATTACTATCAAAAAGGGAACATAATGAAACTAAAAATGCCTAGAGTAACTAACGAGGTGACAGTATGAAATTAAAGAAGAAAGCTAAGGTGATGATAGTCGTGTCAATAGTGGCAAGTTTATTAAGTGGGTGTGGTTTTGGAGAGACAAAGATAGAGTATGAGAGATTAGTAAAGGCGTTGGATGAAGGGGATATGAAGACTGTTATGTCTGCTAGTGATGATGGGTATGCGTATGTGAAAGAAGAGGTTAGCGATAGTACTTATGAAGAAAAAGAAGACGGTGAACATAGTAGGATAATATATCAAACAACTCATGGAGTATATAATGTGAAAGATAAAGATTTATATGGGGAAACAACTCAAAAGGTTGCTACTGATATAAAAAATGACAAAAACGTTGGTGACAATCAAAATTACAAAAAAGAAACTGTTTATAGTACAAGTTTAAAAAATGAAAAATCCCGTTTAATACCCCAGAATCAAGGCATAGATATTTCATATGTAAAATTAATATTTGGAGGGTTAAACGGACTGAGTAAATTGAAGCCAAGTGAGGATAAAAAAAGATTTAGTGAACCGAGCATAATAAGCTATAATTTAACGGAATTACAGTTTAAAAGCATAATTAATGATAAGTTAAATTTAAAATATGATAAATTTGATTCTGCAGTATTAATGATTGAATTTAATACACCTAATGATGCAAAAGAAAATAATATGAGAATAATGGAAATTACTATTTCGGTAAATTATGAAGAAAAACAAGAGAATAAAATTATAAAGCGAAATCAAGAAATTTCGACATATTATCATGCTAGGGAAGAAAATAATCAAAATTCCAAAAAAGAATATATAGATTATGAAAAAGAGTATATAAATCAGCAATAATTTATATTAGGAGGAGTTTAATGTGGGGAGAGAAATGAAAAATGAAGAGGACTTTAAAATAGATAGCGATGTAGGTAAGCTGAGGTTAGCTGGTAGAGATATTTATCAATATAATGGGAAAGAGAAAATATATAGTAATTCAAATGAAAAGACAAATCAGAGGGAATTAGAGAAAAATTTTAATGCTGAGCTTATAGCTGATGATGATAACCATCCAACATCAGGGTTTGGAGCATATGCCTTACGAAGTAAAGATACGGATGAGATTTTCATAGTATACGTTGGAACTCAACCGAATCAGGTAGGCGATTTAGCAACCGATGGAGCAATTGGGCTACATAATTTAACTAATTCACCTATATTGGGGTCATTAGCGGAATTTCAGTATAGTCAAGCAGAAAAATTTTATGAAAAAGTCAAGGCGGAGAATAAAGGAAAGAAGATAACTTTACTAGGGCACTCCTTAGGTGGCGGAGCAGCGAATACAGTTGCATTAAGACATCAAGAAGATAATATAAACGTATTAGCTTTAAATCCTGCGCCTGTTCTAAATAAAGATGTGGTTAAGTACGGATACGGGACCAATATGAAAAATTGCCGCAGTCTTATAAATGAATATGATCCTTTGTATGGCGCCATTAAGGCCGCAGATTTTGTAATACCTGGACAGGTTTATAAAATGGAAAATGGGGAAGGGCATTCTTTTTTATATGATCCAAAATTTTATTCTAGGAATGGGAATGTAGCAATAGATAAATTGAAAAAGGTTAGCGAAACAGGATTTGATTGGAAATTTGGTTTTTTAGAAATATCAGAATCTGCTGGGGACCTATATAAAGGAATCACTGGAAAAAAAACATTAAGTACAACAGAAGAAGTTGTAGTGGATTTAGTGGTAAATGGAACTCCAGTCAGTGCAATTCTAGTTGCAATAACAGTAGTGGGAGATACTAGTGCTCTAGCAACAAAAATAGCAAGTATAGGTGTAGAAACAGGAAAAAAAGCTTTGAAATTTAGTAAGGAAGTTATACAAGAAGTTAGAAATCAGGTGAATGCGGCTGTGGATTGGATAGAGAATAAATTAGCAAAATGTAAGGAAAAGGTACTTGAAGTGTTAGAATCAGTATTTAACGCAGCTGTAGATTTTTTAGTAGGATGCATCATTCTTTATTTATCCCGTGATGAAATTATAGCAATTGCAAAAGAAGTAGCATCTTCTCTTGTTCAAGATATTTTAGATGTATTTAAAGGTGACTTTGAAATTGATACAAATATTGCTTCAATTGCTGGAGATTATGTAAGAAGCCATCGCCAATCATTATTAAACTATTTTATGAATGATGGTAGTAGAGGGTTAAATCGTTCATTATTAGTAGAGATTTCCAGAGATGTGAACGAACTTTCAAATGATTTAAAAGAGTTAAGTCAAGATGTAACAGATGCGGTAATTTCTATGATAGCAAAAGATGAAGAGTTAGCTTCAGTTTCTTATTATTGATAAATGTTAAGGAAGGGGGTATGAGGATGGATTTACATATGATAATGTCGAGGGTTCATAGTACATTTCCGGACAGTGGTGGGCGAGATCAAATTATTAACGTTGTTATGCAACTTGAAAAAGCAGCTGTATCTTTGACAGGAGATATTAGAAGATTAGAAAGTAGTATTGATAATAGTTTGCAAGGTAAAACACGTGATGCTTTTATTGATCGTATCCGCCAATTAGAAAAAAGGCGACAAAAAATAGAAGAGAAAATTATCGTGTTAAAAGGATCGGTGAATTAATATGAAAGATTATATGGAGAAAGTTTTGCCTTTAGGAAGTGTAGTGAGGTTGAGTACTGAGGAAGAAAAAGATGTAGAGTATGTAATTACTACAAGAGGAATACTTCTCGATGAAGACACTTTCTATGATTATGGTGGGGTATTACACCCAGTAGGTTTGACGGCAGAGACATATAAATTATTCAATGACTTTGATATTTTAGAAGTGAAATTTGAAGGGTATAAAAATTCTATTGAAGGAAAATTTGCTCATAATTTTAAAATATGGCGAAATGAATTTGTAAAAACGATAAAGAACAAGGCTGAAAATAATAAGTAACAATTATTAATAAAACAAGGGCTATAATATATTTAGAAATAAATAGACTTTCCTCTTCCAATATGGAAAGAGGAAAGTCTATTTTTGATTGAATAAGAATCTAAATATCTAGTATTACGTGGGAACAACATGAAAAAGAACGTCAAGAATTTATAGCGAATAGAAAAAGAATAAAATAAAAGTTGAAATAACATTTGTAAATAATAGTCATAGACTGTTTTTTATGGTGGAAATCTATTTGTGAAGAAATAAATCATTTTATCCTATACGATGAAAATGGGATATTTCGGTATTTTTATAGTTAGGAAAAAGTTATTCTAAAAGGAGTATGTTGGGTGAATCATAGACGTAAGAAAAATAAACCGAAACAAATAAGAAAAGAATCTGTTCAGATAAAACCGATAGTAGAAGAAAAACCACTAAAGAAGAGTAGCAACAAGTTAGTTGATATTCTCCTAGGTATTCTTCTTTTCCCAATTTTTATATGGGCTGTCTTGGAAGGTTCTACAACACAAGTAAGCAAAGGGAAGACTTTCCTTATTATCGTTTTCTTTATCTTAATTGCAATAAGGTTATCTATGATAGGAAACAAATAAGGGGGAGTTCAGATGTTTAAGAAGAAGGAGAAAAAAAACATTTACGTTAGACTGGTAAACACACAAGGGGAAATCATTCGAGAGTTTAATTGTACAGAAAAAGACTTGCGAAAAGTAAAAGAAAATGGTGCTGAAATTCGTTTGGTTGGAGACAACTCATATGAGATGGTAGCAACCGATGAACAACTAGAAAAACTAGCAAGAGCTGAAGCAGAAATCGAAGAGGAAATTAAGGCATGGGAAGACGCTTTAAATGAGAGTTTGGAGGAACGCGAAGAAAGAGAAGCGAGACAGAAGGAATTGAAAGAAAAGAATAAATGGAGTACAAAGAAGAAAGTAATCGTATTTGGACTGATATTCTTTGTATTTATTGGATTACCTATTATCGAAGGGTATCAGAATAGTAAACTAGTTAAAGAAGGTACATCATTACATGCAGAAATTGTAGGTAGGCATGTAGAGAAGGAATTCATGTTTACACACCCCACATTAGTAGTTGAGGTAGATGGTAAAAAGCATAATGTATGGGTAAGTGAAGAGACATATAACGGAGCAGAGTGGTTAGGTAGACTAAAAGTCATCAAAACAAAAGATGGTAAAGTTGAGAAAGATCCTAGATATGAGGGCGAAGACTTAATCACGAGTTATTAAGTAGTATGTTTTTAATATTCGCTTCTCAAATTAAACCACATTATTATTTGCAAAAGTCGAATCCATTAAAATAAAAAACAAATTTAAAATAACTGTAATAACCTGCTAGCATATTGTTGATTGGAGGTTATCACCTTTCTGAAGATAAAATTAAAGAGCTTTATTATCTCGATACAATTGTGCTGACAGTAACGTTTTTACTAAGTGAGTGGAGTTTCAGGGAGTATGAGGGATATGCTTAAGTAAAAGAGAGAAGAATATTTAGAGCTTTTGAGGAGAAAGAAGGCTATTTGAACTATCAAAAGCATTCTGATTATGTACGGTAATTAATGTAGAGATAATATTATCCGAATATAGTTACACAAAGATGAATGTACTTAAAAAGTTAGGAATGTAATGGGATTTTATTGAATGAAAATTATTTAAACTGTATAGAGGTGAAAAGTCAGGATGTGGAATATAAAAGAAGAAGATTTAGATGAATTTAGGATGACATGTAAAGATCGTTTAAGTCCAGAAGGTGCTACAGGATTTATGTTTGGAGGAATACTTTATAGTTCAATAGCCGTTTTTTCTATTATTGTATCAGGTGGTTGGGAGTACTGTATGGTTCTCCTTAACATAGGAATTGTTAAGCTAGAGGTGTTGGCATATGCTCTGCAAGTAATTTTTTTCGTGCTATATTTATTTCCAAAAGCACAATTTAAATTTCAAAAGTTACAAACACTTGTCGTATTATTATATGCATTTCAAATGGCTACTATATTACTTACAGTTTTAGTTGTTTCTGAAATAGCTAATAATTCAATGGATCGTATTACGTTGAATTATGTATGTTTGCTATATTTAGGAGCGGTAATTTTCCATATTGTAACAACAATAGATACATTTAAATTGGCAAGTGAAGGTGCGTTTAGTATGGATGAAAGATCCGTGTCCTTTTTTAGTAAAACAAAAGGAACAATGATGAAAGTTGCTTCAATATACGCATTAATCCTTCTTATTTTGATTTATTTTCATAATGATTATGCATTTGATACTTTTATTGGATATGTAATAGGAACTGTTTTAATGGTGAAAAAAGTAGTGGTTTAAAGGAGAGTATTTTAACTACTAAAAGAAATTTTAATTATGTAATGTGATTAAAAGATTATCTAGTTGAAAATGTAGAGAGTAGTGTGATGATGAAATGAAAAAAAAGTGTTTAAAATGATTACTATCATAATAGTAATCAGCCTACTACAAGCATGTAGTTTTTTTGAAAAAAAGATAGAGTATGAGCCATTTGTCAAAGCTTTGGATGAAGGTGACATGAAAAAGGTTATGTCCGCTAGTGATGATGGATATGCGTATGTGAAACAAAGAGGTATATATAGTACATATGAGCAAAAGGAAGATGGAGAGCACAGTAAAACAATTTATCAAACTTCGAAAGGTATATATAATACGAAAGATAAAAGTTTATATGGAAATACAACACAAGAAATTACCTCGAAAGTAGATAATAAAAATTATAGAGAAGAAGTTAATTATAGTACAAATATTAGTTATGAGAATGGACAGGTACAAAGTACGGATTCAAGTCTGGATGTTTCATACGTGAACTTAATTGTAGATCGTTTAAAAGGGATAGGGAAACTAAAGATGAAGCCAGGAGGTGATATAAAAAAGTTTGGTCAGCCTAGTACTGTTGGATATAAATTAACTGAATCAGAGTTTCAAAGTATTATTAATGATAAGTTAAAAATACAATATGATGAATATGGTGGTGGATCGATCGCACTGCATATTGAGTTTACAAAGGGTTCAGAGCAGATATTGGAAGTAAGTATTGTAATGAATTATAAAAAGAGAAATGAAGAAGGAAAGTTAGTAGAACACATATCACAAATACATACATCTTTTGATAGTCACCAAGGTAATAACCAAGATGCGAAACAGGAATATATTGATTTTAAAGCACAGTATAATAAGAAGTAGTAATATTAAGAAAGGAATTTGCACGTAAAGATAATAGCGACATAAGTGTGGTGACTGTCTCATAAATATTTTTATTTGTAGTGGAAAGAATTTTAGAATAAACGCTCCAATTGCTGGAGTAGATTCAACAATTGGGCGTTTATCTGTCTAAATTTAGCTTGAATACATGACATGTTTTAGATAGGGGCATGGCTTTACAAGTAGTTTCTCCATCTTCATAATAACGGTGTGAAATTTTTTGTAATTTGCTTTTATTGCTAAGTGACAACTATTTCTGTATATAGAGTAGCCCTTATTATCGATACATCGTCCACATCCCGATGTCTTTAAACCCTAGTCGTTTATAAATTCGTCCAGCAGCTGGATTGTTATAAAATAAACAAAGTGTTCGGTCTTCTTTCGTAAAGTCCTGAATCATTTTTTGTAATATGAGTGAAGCGTAGCCATTTCCGCGATAATTCGGGTGTGTACATACGCCAACTACCATAGCGGATAATGAATTTTCAGCGGAAGTTGAGGCGGATGTTAAGCCTGATGAGGTGTTATCTATGAGTGACCACTCTTTTAGTTATTCGTTTAGGAAAATTATAGAGGTTACAGACTTGTGAGTCAATAACTATTCAGTTGGAACTTGTGAGATAGTATTCGACAAAAGTAGGAGACTAAAATAGGTGCCGTCTCAGGTGGTATTGATAGGGGGGGGATTGGGAATAAATAGAATAACTATTTATGAAAACTAAGAGGAGGAATATAAAATGTTTAAGTGGTTTAAGAGGTTTGTGAAGTGGGTTAACGGGCCCGTTAATCTAGATCAGGCTGCTATTGAGTTTTATATCGGTGACGATAGAGTCGTTCTCATAGGTGCTGATGCGATGAACTTTGTAGCTAACTTTAATAAGAAATACAAAACTCTATATGTTGAAAATAAATTAACTGGAATGAATATACGATTTAGGGTATTTCATGTGGGTACCTACAAGAGAACAACTTATAAAGCAAGTACTGGGGAGGTAGGAAACTAATGGATATTATGGAGATAGTAATGAACAAGTGGTTTGCTGGCTCGGTCGCCTTGTTAGTTGTAGCTTATAGGGAGTTGGTTCTTCCCGTGGAGCGATGTACCTAAAAAGAAGTGAGCGAGGTGCAATCTCTAACCAATTAAAGTAACTGTCAGATGATACTAAATAGCAAAACCTCCCCCTCGATGCGATGCTTGTGAGCATATACACAAACAGAGCTATGGCGGTGAACTATCTCCCGAAAGTGTCCGAACTCTAGAGGGCGAAAGTCACTACCTCGAAAGTAACCCCTCCCGAAAGTGAGTGCATACAATCATGCATACTCCTGAGTCATAACCCTATGAGTACGGCATTCCTTGTGTATATCTATACAGGGCTTACCCACAGTTACCATGCAGATAATTATGCAGGCTATACCATAGTAGGTACACTGAGAGCAGGTGGCTCTAGGACTGTAGCTTATTTGTCTGTCTCTATGACTACTACCCATAAGATGTATTATGTTAACAAGCACCACACTACCCTATGCCTACTCGTTGCACACAGTAGAGATCGCCTACTCGTGCGCTGTGTTGTCTTGCCTATCATGTAACGCTCCTGTGTGTACCTGTGAGGATGACAACACTTGGGTGATACTAACATTACCTCTACACTTATGACTCGTTATGGTGGCTCCCGAGCGGTCTGATGGCATTCTCGTTAGTTTTTCGTGAGCTGGCTGGCTCAAGGGTACCCATATTTTCCTGACAGGGGGGCAGGTAGGCACGCACGCATCGTGTGTTACACAGTAGAAAATATACTAATCAGCGCCCTCCTAGTTATTCCTAATAGTCTCCATATCACTCAGGTGAACTCGTTCGACACACCTTCGGAGTACGATCTCCCAAGACGCTCCCTCATCAGGTCTGATAAAATTTAAAATATTTCTTCCTATTAGCGCCACCTATTGAGTTACACCCATAAGTCACTAACATGTAGAAAACTAGGAGTCAGCCTACTCATGGGTAACCTTGTAGTTCATCTTTAAAGACCTTCCATCTCTAGTATTTAATTATTCAAATGCCTAGTAGTGCTGGCGCAATTTAGCAACAATCTACATAGATGTACACTTATAGTCGCTAACATGTAGGAAACTAGGAGTCGGCTACTTCGGGGTTTACTCAGGGACTATGCTCAACATAGGTCGTCCTCATAAGGTATTTAAATATATTAATATATGAGATGGTAACTCCTAGAGTCGGCAACCTACTTGTATACACCTGTTAGTTTTGCTACCTCGTATCAACTATGTTGTCATTTTATTTCAATCCCTAGTTAACTTGTTAGATGAGACTAACCAGTATCATGACGGTATTGCCTCCTAAGTTACCTAATAGTCTTCCTTAAGTGTAGATATCTTGGAGTGAAATACATGAGGTTTACCTAAAATAGTCACACTTTTGTTACTAAACTAATGAGCTTAACTTTAGAGATACATCTGAATAGTTAACCAAGAGTGTCTATCTCGTAAAGAAAATAAACAAATACCTTACGAGATAGCAACTCTATAGCTAACTATCAAGTTTATAACCTAGCTGATTCATCAGCAGATACAATCCTGATAGAAAAGCTATAGAGATACCTCCTCATATAGATTCTAATGTATTTAAATATTTTAAAAACAATAACTCCTAGAGCTGGCATCTGAATAGTTACCGAATAGATTACCATCTCAGGTATTTTATATATTGGAATGAGAAGGGACAAACTCTAGGGAATGTACTAATGGATGGTACACAGAGGAGGGAAACTGTTTTGTACACAGATACAGAAAAACGAACTGATAAAATTGATCGTATCCCTTGGGGGAGTAAGGCTGATGGCAAATCAATTGAGGAAATCTCATACACTAAAAAGGGCTGATTGAGGAAATCTCATACACCAAAATGAGGACGACTGCTGTCTTGTCGAAAACCAAAAGTTTAATAAATAAAGAATTTATACATATATCTTGTGTCTTATTTTGAAACGTAATACAATATATAGAGATGGTGAGGTTAACTTATTATTATATTACATGGTTAACTGTCTTGTCAATAAAAAACACCGGAGGGAGAAACGAATGAGTACACCACTAACGATTGACGAACTAAGAGGAATGTCTGTAAAGGAAGCGATATTACTAGGAGCTGACGTTATTTCACCCGCTCAGAAGGAAGCACGAAAAGGAAAACCTAAGGATAATTACAAGGAAGGCAACCGCCAGTTCACTATGGTGAGAGAGGAGATAAAAGAAGTGAATGAATACTTGTCATTAGAAAACTCAGGAGTGATGATGTTCCTATTAGGGTTTGCCAAGCTGGGTGAGAACGGATCTTTATATTACCGTGAGGAAGGTAAAGAATCTGAGTTGCTTTCAGCTAGCAAACTAGCAGATCTACTAGGGAAGACACCTAGAGCAACAAACATTATCCTAGCAGAGCTGGAAAAGTTAAGTCTTATCGTTAGAACTAAGAAAGGTCGCAACACAACCATCTCACTAGGAGAACAGTTCTTCAATGTAGGCAGCTACGAGGGTAAAGACTTGTTTACAAAGGTATACAAAGGTAAGTTACTCGAGGTAGCCAAAAAGATTTCCTTCTCGGAGTTAGGACTCTTCTTCAAACTACTTGGTCACTTCCATTACGATCTACACGTACTAGTGGACAACCCTCATGAGGTGAAAGTATCAGAGTTAAATATATGGAGTCGGAAACATGTTGCTCCCTCGGTTGGTTGCTCGGCTGATTTCGCTAAGAGAGCTATCCTTAAGTTAATCAGAGCAGGCTTACTCATGGAGATTAGTTCCGCTAAGAAATTGATTATCTTGAATCCCCTACTTGTAAGTAAGAAACTGAGAACGCCAAACATAAAGGAGCTTGCTGAAGCTATCGAGTTGGCAAGCTTCACACGTGAAAATTTCAAAAAGTGACAATACCTCGTAATGCCTCGAAAGTAACACCCCTAACCTATAACCCCAAGGAGGAAACCCAATGAACATTTACTCAAGAGAAACAATCCTAGAAGTACTAGCTGAATTGAAATACTACGGTAAAAATATAACCGAGGCAGGACTAATGAGAGACCGTCCTCGTTTGTATAACGCCATTAGATGCTATTTTGAAAGCCTAGAAGATGCGATCTCCAAGGTTACACCTATACCGGTACAGACTTACAGATGGACTATTAAGGAGGAATGCTAATGAGCAGAATCAAATGGAGTAAGGAATTAATTCTTAAGAAGATACAGGAGTTAGAAACTCAAGGAGTTAACTTTGGAGGTGGATCTATACAGAAAACTAATCGTTCTCTGTATAGTGCTGGCTGTAGACTCTTTGGCAACTGGTCTAGTGCTTGCGAGGAAGCAGGTGTATTAGTGCCAGCTAACCCTAAAGTAACTACGGCAGAAGTACTCAAAGTGTTTGAACCACCTCAGGAGGAACGAGTGAGTCAGCCTGGTAAAGTATATGAAGATTTTAGAATAATAACTCCAAAGTACGAAGAACACACGAGAAAGCTAACGTGGAAACTAATAGGAACAATCGGATTAGCATCAGATCCATTTAGTTTCATCCCTGAGAAGACAGGAGTTAACGTGAAAGTCTTCAATGATTGGCTAAGAGGAAACGAAACAATGGGGTACGATGATATGATCACAATAGGTAAATACCTGAGAGAGCTGGCTCAATAGGAGTTGGTTCTCTTTTTGGTATACACTTGTATATACAAGTCACACAACTGCTACTATATATATGTAGGAAGTTAATTAGCTAGGTTGCTACTTTATATATGAAGCAATTAATTAGGTATTCTCATGAGGTAGCTGATTCGTGGTTTCTGAGGGGTCTCCTGTTTCGGCTATCTCATGAGGATTCCTTCCCTCCTTCCATGTGTGATTTCGTTGTTCATTCTAGCTGACTCTTGCGGAACGGAAAACCCTTGAGTCGGCACCCCTTAGTTACATTGCCTGTAGGGTGTCATTCTCTCTCGAGTATCACCACCACTGATTGCTAAGGAGCTGGCAAACTACAGGGAGTGTAACTCCAAATAATTTCTTGATTGTAACACCCTGATAGCTGCGATCTATCAGGGTGTTGCTCTAAGATTAAATCTGACATGTATATGACCCTCCTGAGGGGTTACATACGAACCTGTATATCCTCCTGAGATATATAGCTTCTTCTGTACAAGCTAGTTGGGGAACTAGTGAGGCAGACAGTGAGGGTTATTCTATTCAGTGGGGACTGAGTAGGGTAATCCTATTTTTTTTAAGTACACTAACTTGCATTGCCATATAGCGTTAACTATTACGAATAGAAGAGGGGGAAACAAGTATGATTAGCAAACAAGAATTAAACGATGAGTTGCGGACTCAGTGGAAAGCTCAACAGGAGCACTACGGAACACCTATTGTGTTCTTTGCTAATAAGATTGGCTTTAGTAAGACGACTGTTAGGAGATGGATTGAAGGATCGTTCGACTTCTCAATGGGTTCGGCTCAAGTGGTACAAGCTTATTTAAATCAATAACGAGAACGCTGACTCCTAAGGTGCTGAAGCCCTAGAGGTGGAGCCTCAGGAGTTATCTTACTCACTATACATATTCAAACAAGTTTTCCATAACGATTCTAGGAGGTAGGACAATGAAGAAATCAGCCAAGTTAGATGCAAGCCAACAAGAAATCGTCCTCAAGTTAAGTCATGTGAGAGACATGTTTGCTCACAGAGTGGCCATGAAAGACAACCTCATGTTAGGAAACCATATGCCAAAGCTAAAGAGATTAGCTAAGGAAAAGGGAGTACTTGGTGAGGACGGTCAAATTCCTGTCGAGTATGCACAAGCGTATTGCGATGAGGTCGCTAAAGTGTCCGCTAAAGTGGATAAGGACTTCGAGGAGTTCAAGAAAGCATTCGATAAATATTTTGGAGAGTAATTGTTCTCTATCAATACAGAACATTGAGGTCGCCTAACTAGGTGGCTTATTTGTCGTTCTCGGGGTGGTACTCTCCCAGCTTCTCAGCTAAAGAAGACAAATATACATAGCACCCTAAGAGGTAGCTACAGGAGGAATATACTATATGGCAGATTTAACTTTAGGACAACACCCTTTACTAAAGAAAGCATTCTTGGATGCACGATTCAAACATCTAACAGAGAAACGCTTCATTGCGGACTCTCTATTTATGAAAGTGAGTGCAGATGCTTTAGTGGTTAAATACTTCAAGGACGCTGACGTAGACTCACAAGGACGTTACAACTATGAAGAAGTACCTGAGGTAGGCGAAGGATCTAGCTACAAGCGTATCGGCTTATCAGAAGTAGCTAAGATTGAGATGATCCGTAAGTACGGCTTAGAGGCAGCTGTCTCTTATGAAATGCAAAAGTGGGGACAAACAGGCGTATTCGAACGAATCTTCCTTAAATTGTCTAACTCAGTAGTGGCTATGGTTAACACTATGGCTTACGACAAGATTCACTCTGAGCCTAACATTGGAGGACGCACAAAGACGGGTGCAGCAGGAGACGAAACTTGGGATAATGCCACTCTAGGTGCTGACAAAATGATTAGCGATATCATTGACGCTAAGGCTTCAGCTAAGAAGTTTGGCTACTCTCTTGATACGATGGTTATCTCTACAGAGACGGAAGCACTGTTCTTGAAGAATAAAGGTATTCGTGATGCTCTACGTGAGAACAACACAGATATCGCTTTACTAAACGGCTACATTGGTAACTTCTTAGGGTTGGACGTTATCGTTGATGAGAACTATAGTGATGACCAAGTGTTAATGTTACAACGTGGAATCCTTGGAGACATCGCCGATGCGGAGCCATTGAAGTCTCATACGTATAACCAAGAGGAAGACTCTACTACGATCTTACGTGTGAGCCGTTTCACTACAGCTTACGTAACAGATCCGAAAGCAGTTTACTTACTTAAGAATATCAAAGCTTAATAGCTTAACACTGGGGGTCGGCTATTGGCTGGCTCCCTATTTTTATTTACCAGGAGGCAGGACAACCATGATAGAAAAATTCAATGAAGGCTCAATCACTGGGGGAGACTTACTCAAAGATGCTGTACTATTTTTGGAGGGAACTCACCGAGGTAAACCATATACAAAGCAAGACTTACATACCCTTGCTAACTCGTTTAACAAGGCTGACAATGTACCAGTCCAGTTAGACCACAGTGAGAGCGCAAAGGACACTGTAGGCTTCTTAGAGAGCGTATCTGTACAGGGTGGCCAACTCTTAGGTAAGCTACGTATCATTGACGAGAAGGTAAAGGAACGAGTAGACAAGGGACTTATGAAGAAGGTCTCCGTGTCATTCTACACAGACACTACCGGTAAGCCTACACGTTTACGTGAAGTTAGCCTAGTAGCTTTCCCACAAGTCAAGGGAGCGGAACTGTTTAACGAATCACTAAGCGAGGACGAACAATTCTATAGAAACTATGTAGCTGGTCTAGGGATTGGCTCAAGAGGGAGGAAACTATAATGGATAAAGGAATGAAAGGACAGCCTATGGAGTGGAAAGACGAGGAAGCAAAGAAGCGTTCTCTAGCAAACTTACAGCCTAATGCGGCTATGAAGCACGGACTACGTAGCCAGAACTTTGAGGCTACATTAACAGAAGTAGAGCTTCAGCAGATTGCTAAGACAGAGAGCGACATCTTAGCACAGCTAGGAGATTCAGCGACCTCTACAGACAAGATCAATGCAGAGAGATACGCTATTGCGCTCATCAAGGTACAACGAGCTGACCAAATTGAGAACGTATCTATCAAGTATAAAGACTTCACAAAGGAGCTTCTTGAGATTGAGAAACAGTTATGCCTAGACAGACGTTACCGATTGAGTAAGTCTAACACTGAGAATCCTTCTAATACTGATTGGATGCTTAGCTTGTTTGATGGTGCTAACGAAAAACTATAGGAGGCAGTCTCGTATGGATAAACTACATGTATTGTATACTGTGAAAGTTAAGTTTAAGGGAGAAGAAGCTGGGGAGAAAGTCCTGAAAAGGAAGCACCTCTCTAAGTGCGCTAAGGGGAAAGTATCTGACCAGCTCCAGTTTGTCTATGACTTCTATAGCCAACTATATAATACGAATTACACTGAGATGGTAGGACTAGACATGAAGTTTATCTCAGTAGCTGAATACGATGAATTATACCAAGAGGTATACGAGTGAGGAATGAATGCCGATGAGGAAGGAAGACACGGAGTTTAAACTTAGAGTGATGATTCTGCTATGGGTTGTACTATACGGAGCATTCGCTATGTTAGTACTCTTTAATATCTAGAAAGTAAACACCGAGGTAGCGTTCCTGAGTGAGAAAATATCACTTAAAGAATATGCTATCTCTTTTTTTATAACTTTTCGGATGTAACCTTACAGAGAAAATGCATAGTCGTAACACCTGGGTATTACCACAGTAAGCCAGCTTTACAAAAGGTATTTTATTTCTAGATTGACTACTCTATAATCAGATTTGGAAGGTGGTGATAAGATGATACCTATGCTGAAATACAAAGATATTTCAAGGCAAACGCTAGAAGTAGAGTTTATCGTAGGTTCAATGTATTTTACAATTAAGGATGAATACAAACGTTATGTCCATTGTATATTCTCGATTGGAAGAGCTCGTGAGTTTGTGAGAATCTTAAGTAATGGAGAGATGGCTGAGGTGTTTGATCGTGGAGGAGATTTATTGAGAGTTCGTCCTATGAGAGATGACCATCTCGCTATTGAAATTGAATCGAAGGGGATGAGTAAGGGGTTTGTGTTAGATAAACAGCAAACTCAAGAGTTATCTAATTGGTTTCAACGAGTGCACAAACTATAATTTCAATTACCGTAATGGTAACCCCGAGGAAGAAAGCAAAAGAGCCGACTCAATGAGAGTCGGCTCGAGGGTTATTACTTCATGAGTTAAAAGTTCTCCTCAGTTATTTCGTTTAAATTAAAACTAAGAGTTTTAGAGATTTTGCCAGCTCGTAAGATAACTACATACGTAAGGCCTAGTTGGAATGTATCTACTTTGCAAGCTTTATTAGTGATACGAGATAGTGAGTCTTGGAAGTTGGACACTAAAGTGTCGATCTCCTCCATAGCGATATCTAAATTAGTTGGTTGAATAGTATTTGTTGTCATAAAAAATCTCTCCCTTTAGTTTTTATTTGTTTACACGAGATAGGTAATACTTACAGGTGTACAATCATGAGTGAAACGATGTAACCAGCTGCGTAAAGAAAGCTTATGCTGCCGCCAGCTACCAAGGTTGACGTAACCCACTCTTTGAGTTTCAACTTATTCGCCTCCTATGAGGTCGAACCTTTACAGCTATTCCTGCTCGTGATACTATAGGGAGGAAAGAGCCTTATAGGTTCGACTGAATTGCGTAGCCTTGTTCGGTATACTCGCCAAAGTATAACTACCGAGTAGGGCTATTTTGTTTTGTGTAGTTTTAGGTTAGTCAGTTAACTTCTTACCAGCATACATACGAGTTAACATTTTATCGATCTTATTAGCTTTATCTACAGTGTTGATCTTGTTGAGTTGATTAAAAGCTGTATAAAACCTCTTAGCATCCTCGATGGTCTCCAGCTCGTAAAAGTCTTTGACTTTACCGTAAAACTTTTGTTGCTTACTTTCCAATTGCTATGTTCACCTCATTCCCTGAGTGGCTTAATTACATATTAATTAAAAGTTCTAGAACCGTCAATACTTTTTGAAAACTTTTTTAAATCCCTTTCTTTTCCTCACAGTTTATCCTTACAGCCAATTATGTTAGCTACCTCTTTTTGGTTACCAAAGAAAGCTCGAATAAGTGTAAAACTCTTTAGAGTTCGTACAAGCTCATTACAAATGGTATAACTTGTTTAGGTGCGAACGTAATAAGGGTACTAATAAAACTCCGCACAGGAGAATCTGGAGCTTTTTTTATGGAGTGATTCAAAAATGGAGATGTTATTTTACATCATATGGCATTCAATCGAGCATATACCTAATCAGTTGCCTGCTCTGCAGGTACAACCTACTCAGGACTATCCTAAATTGGATAATCGTACAAGAACCAGATGCAATGCCACCCTGGTAACCAATCGGGCATAGCTAAATAGAGATATCTCCTGTGTTAAAGAGCTATAGGACAACAACCAGATAGGAGGGATTATTACCTAGAGTAATGCTACTGAAGAAAGTTGAATAGTTTGCACTTAAGAGATCGCTGAGCAGTAGATAATTTCTGAGCCAGAACTCCATAGAAGTAACCATTGAAATCACGTACACGTTTAGCCTTGCTAGCAAGCACACTAGCTCGTAACCCTGAGATGGCCACCTCTGCAGTATCAACTAAATCAGGTGCATACTTTCGAGCAGCCAATTGAACACGACCCCACAGTTTGTAAACCTTAGTTGCATCAAAGTAGGAGATAGCCAAGCTAGCGAACTCAGTAGGAACACCAGCAGCTACTAAGTGATCTATGCTTAACTCGTCTACGTATGTATTATCTTTAGAGATTTTAGTTTTGTAAGTAATTGTATCTGTATGAGACGGAGACTTCTCAGTGCACTCAGGAGTAGGCTCTACAGCTTCCTCACAAGGTGACTTAGCAAGGTGACTCTCATAGGGATTGATCACTGTTATTGAAGCGCTATAGCCACCTTTAACAGGCTTAAATTGATTGATACGAGTAATAATTCCTAGCTCAGATAAAACCTTTAGAGCACGCTGTATAGTGCGTTTAGAGTAACCTGTGAGATCAGATAAAGAGTCTACTTTAAGGTAGCTGACTCCTATGAATTTGCATGAGTAACAAGCAAGCTTCCATAGTACTGTGTATTCTGACTCTTTAAGTTTGTACACTGACAGGTATTCACTAATAGAATTGTCCATCTCATGAATTGAATTAAAAGATTGATATTTTCGTAGTTCCTTCATATTGTATATTCTCCTTAATAGGAGCTACTTGCAGAGTGTATCTTAGGGTAGTACAATATAAGCAAATAGCTCCATAGTTATTTTGTGAAAGAGTCCTGTCTGGCCGCCAAACTAGAGCAGGGCTCTTTTGTGTTTACTTATAGGTCGAACCTATTGAGAGGGTTATACTTATCGTTGGATTCAGCTAACGAGTTACCGAAAGCATGTAGGTAAACCTCAGTAGTTCTTATCTGGGAGTGGTGCATCAACTTACTCAAGGTGTATATGTCCATTCCAGCTCTCAAGCAGTTACTCGCATAGGTATGTCTAAACATGTGAGCTGTAGTTTTGAATCCCATACGAACTGACAGCCTGGTGAACATTAACTTGACAGCGTTCACTGTGAGTGGGTTACCTCTGTGGTCATTAAACACATGAGCAGGCAACTTAATGTAGTACTTCACGCAGAATAATCTCCACTCGTACAACTCCCGAGCTACCTTATCCGTTAACGGAGTAGACAGGCTCTTACGATTCTTCCCGAAGATAGTGATAGTCTTATTGAGTAGATCTACGGAATCCCACCTCATGGATACCAGCTCGCCTAGTCTTATGCCTGTACCCGCGAGGACGACTATCACGGTATGACCTCTGTAGCTGTACAACGTGTTTTCTCGAGAGCGCATCCTCCTGTAGTATCTAAGCATCTGCTTTATCTGTTCATCGGAGTAAACCTTGATGGTCTTGTCCGTCTTAGCCGGCTTAATCTTGTTAGTGGGGTTGCTGCGGATCTCTATAATGTCCTCATCCTCTAGGTACCTAAAGAATGTCTTCAAGTGCTGGAGCTTACCATTACGAGTGACCACTGTGTTTCCTCTCTCCTTGGAACAGTAGAGGAGGTAGCCCTTTATAACTGGTGGAGTAATATCCTCGATGTTAATGATCTCCTTCTCAGCAACGAGCCAGCGAGAAAACTCATTGAGTGTATCTCCGTAGCTCTGTATTGTCCTAGGAGCTAGTCCACTGAGTTCTTTATCCTCTAGGTAATCCTTAATCATAAATCTAAGTAGTGCCATTTAGTTTCCCCCCCCTTGAGTACGCACAAAAAGACCACCTCCATAGGCTACTTGTGAGTAACCTAGAAAGTGGTCTCTTGTGAGAATATTGTTTCTGTCATAGATAACCATTCAGCTTGACCTTGTGAGGCTTGTCCTGCCTCGGGTGAATTAACTCGCCTGTCCTACCATAGCGGATAATGAATTTTCAGCGGAAGTTGAGGCGGATGCGATGATTGCACCGTCTTTTTCAATATAATATGTACGTCCTGTATTTGTTTCGATAGCTTGCCTTAACATTTTTTCAGATTCATTTGCAGTCGGGAATTCAGCGATGTCACTTCGTAATTTCATAATTCGTTCTATATCATCGAGTGAGGCAAGTTTAATTGTTTTATGAATTGGTGTGCTAGGTAAGTTGTTGTCATCTTGGCATTCGCAAAAATACATTTCATTTTTGGCGCCTAGTTGTACACTTGGAGCAGTTTCAAATCTTTCTACAATAGTTGACTTGCCAGAGAGTTTAAGCGGCTTATATGCGGAAAGAAGTGCCTCATAGTCAGTAACCACAAACTCTTCTTTACTATACGGTATAAATGTATCGTGAAAGCGAAGTAAAATCGATTTTAATGTTCCGTTCTCTTCAAATACTCCCCATAATTCTTGAAAATCTGTATCATAACCGAAAGCTTCAATATCTCCAATAATAAATAAGTTAATGGCTGCTTCTTCTTTTAGGTAAGCGAATACTTGTTCATGATCTTTCTTTGTTAATTTTCGCATCATAACGAATCTACCTCTTTTTTATTTTTCTAAATATTACAACTTAAGTTTTTTGAAATCAATATAAAATTTTATGTTTAGTTCACAAACTTTCGGAAAAACTAGGAAAGATATGACAAAGGAGGTTATGAACGGTGGATCATCCAATTCAAGGGTTAATGAAAGCGGCAATGGAAAATTTAAAAGAAATGGTCGATGTGAATACGATTGTTGGAGAGCCTGTTCAAACGGCTGACGGTGGTGTGGTGTTAACGGTTTCTAAAGTAGCGTTCGGTTTTGGAGCAGGAGGTTCTGATTTCCAAACGAATGATGGACAAAGAGCGAACGGTAACCCTGCATTTGGTGGCGGTAGCGCGGGTGGTGTTTCTATTACACCAGTAGCATTTCTTGTGGTGAATAAAGATGGAGTAAATATTCTTCATTTACAAAATGCGACACATTTAGCAGAAAAAATGATTGAATTAGCTCCACAAACAATTGATAAAATTCAATCGATGTTCCAAAAAGATGAAAAGAAAGAGGGAAATCATCATTCTCAAAACCCGGATGAAATCCTTTAAAAACGCCTGCTTATGAGCAGGCGTTTTTTCTTGTAATCACTATGTAATAAAACACATGAAATTGTAAATAGTTTTTGAAGTTTTTTCTATGTTTCTAAAATTTTTCATGTTAAAATATGCTATAGAATTGAAACATATAAAACGAAGGTGGCTAGGTGCTTTGTCTGGAGGATCTGACCAAGTAAAGAATATGATATATATTAATGGTAATCGTCGAGGTCATTGTTTTATTACATCAGGAATTACGTTTAAAGAGTTTGCAAGTAACATCCCTTCACCGCTTCATCAAGTTTTGCTTTTGAAGCATAACTTTGAATGGACGGATTTTCATTATCATACTTTATTTGAATATGTTGAGGAAGAAAATATACATAAGCTAATTCAAGCAGAGATTGATGAATTTGATGAATTTTGTTGGGTAGATTTTGATGATCCAAGCGATTTAGATGAATTAGAGCCAAAAGAAATTGCAGAACTGTTATATTTGGCTCACAAAAAAGAACCACTTGCAAGAACATTCTTTCCGTTGTTGAAAAATAGATTTGTTTATTTTTCACATGATGACGGTTGGTACAACAAAGTATATTACCGTAGAATTGCTGATTTTGTTGGAATGTTAAGTAAAGTCATTCCTTATAAACTCGGTGCTTTCGGTAAGAAACGTTTTTCTTTCTTCCAAAAATCAAAAATTTTCCCAGCAATTTCAAAAGAAGTGATTATGGGGCTTATTCCATTAATGGAAGATGGTCTTTATATTGATTTAGCAGGGAAAATTGAGTCAAGAAGAGGTCTTGAAATTCCGGTATATGTAGTTGGTTCGTATGAAAGTACGGATGAGGTGCTAGATAATATCGATGAATTGAAAGAGGAAGCAACAGAAACAGGTTGGCTCATTTTTGATAAGAAAGAACAAGAGTGGCAATGGGTTGTTGACTAAGAAAACTTGGCGCATGAAGTCAAGTTTTCTTGTCATTTGAAAGGAGAACAAATGAAGAAATATTATACAATTGTGGGTATTGTAAGTATTATTCTCGTGGCGATATTGCTTATTACGTGTCCGAAAGAATCAGATTTTAATTCGTATGTAGAGGATAAGTATGCGTTGAAATGTGATGAGAGTAGTTTTGAATGCACACAAAATGTAGATGGTAAAAAAGAAAAGCTACAATTTGAAAGTACAGATGCACGAAATGGTGTATTCTTTATGACTGTAAAGCAAACGTTTAAAACAGAAGCTGGTGTTACGAAAGAATATAGCGGAGTAGGGATGTTTGGTACATTTCTTTTTGTTTCAGAAAAGACTTTCTAGTAATAGAAGGTCTTTTTTTTATGCTTGTGTTCATATAGATGAAGTAAGACAAGCATAGGAGGGGTAGTGATGAAGAATACATGCATCGTTTGCGGTGGTGAGGAGTTTTTTTCCTCAACGTTGTACGCTCGTACGAAACAAGATTGGGCATATGCGCCAAACATGTATCGATTTGAAAAAGTATTTATTGAACATAGGGATGAAGAGAATTATCCGGTCTTTCAAGAAATTACAGCAAAGCACTGTTGTGGATGCGGTCATATTATGTTGTATCATGAATGAACACACCAAGTATAACTTGGTGTGTTTTTTTAAAACGCTGACAAAGCAAGCGGATAAAGTAAAGTAAATAAAACAGAAAAACTACCAAAACCAATTGCTGTATATCCAAGTGTTCTTGCTCCGAAATTAACAGCTAATAAACCAACTAAAATCGCAAGAGAACCAAGTGTAACTGGATAAAAAGCAATTGAGAATAACGAAAGAAATAATGCGACATAGCCTATCATTGCTCCGGTATTTGTACCTTCTATTTCATTTGCAATTTCTTTGCGCTCATGTCTAATTGGAATGCCGGCTGGAGATATTTCAGCTGCATACTCTTCGTGTTTTTCACCACTTTTAAAATGATGATTTCTCTTTCTTCGCATGTACATCCCCCTCTTTCAATTGGGTGTATCTATAGTATCTTTCAAAATGAGAAGAGCATGAGTATGAGTTAAACCCAAGTAAAGCAAAAAATGGAGAAAATAGATTTCGTTGTTATCTTACTTATCCCGCTATTTGCGGGCAGTAAAACTTCTATTTCAAAATTCGGCTAGAGTAAAGAAGTTATGTAGGAGCCGGGTTGCCTGTAAAAGCTCGATTGGTGTGGGCTAATAATCAGTGGGAACGAATAAAACCGCCACTAATTAAAGTTTCACTCTATCTCCTTATGAAGATAAACAGGGATTTTGGAAAATGATGTAGAATGAATTGAATGATAATACGTGAAGGTAGGGGAATGTATGAAGAAATTCAATTGGCATGAATCAGCAGAGAAGAAGTGGGATAGTAGTGCGGAATATTGGAATAAAAATAGTCAGGAAATGTGGGATAGCGGGAGCAGGAGTACAATTATTCCATTTTTTGAACAGTACGTGGAGAAAGAAGCTCAAGTGTTAGATGTTGGCTGTGGTGATGGATACGGTACATATAAATTAAGTTGCGTTGGCTATAAAGCAGTTGGAGTAGATTTATCGGAAATTATGATTCAAAAAGGTAAAGAACGTGGGGAAGATTCAAATTTATCTTTTGTGAAAGGAGATCTTTCCACTTTACCATTTGAAAATGAACAATTTAAAGCGATTATGGCCATTAACTCTTTAGAATGGACTGAGAATCCATTACAAGCATTAAATGAAATAAAACGTGTTTTAAAGAAAGATGGATACGCATGTATTGCAATTTTAGGACCGACAGCAAAACCTCGAGAGAACAGTTATCCTCGTTTATACGGCAAAGACGTTGTTTGTAATACGATGATGCCTTGGGAATTTGAACAGTTAGCGAAAGAACAAGGTTTTGAAGCTGTAGATGGCATTGGTGTATATAAGCGCGGAGTAAATGAGAAGATGCTAGGTCAACTACCTACAGAGTTACAACAATCCTTAACATTCTTATGGGTATTTATGTTAAAAAACGTATAAAGAAATGAAAGAATTTTTAGGAGGTAAATAAGTGCAGAAAATACAAAAAACTGATACAATATCATCAGAACCAATTAAAGGGGGACTAGGGTATATGACAACTACTACAACAGTTAAATCCGATATTGAAATCGCACAAGAAGCGAGTATGAAGAAGATTCAAGAAATTGCAGCCGATTTAAATATTTTAGAAGATGAATTAGAGCCATACGGGCATTATAAAGGTAAGTTATCTCTTGATATTTTTAAGCGCTTACAGGATGAGAAAGACGGTAAAGTTGTTTTAGTAACAGCGATTAACCCAACTCCAGCTGGAGAAGGTAAATCAACAGTAACAGTTGGTTTAGGTCAAGCTTTTAATAAAATTGGTAAGAAAACAGTAATTGCACTTCGCGAACCATCTCTTGGACCAACGATGGGACTAAAAGGCGGAGCAGCAGGTGGTGGTTTTTCACAGGTTGTACCAATGGAAGACATTAACCTTCACTTTACTGGAGATATTCACGCAATTACAACTGCGAATAACGCGTTAGCGGCGTTTATTGATAATCATATCCAACAAGGAAACACACTTGGAATTGATACGCGTAAAATCGTTTGGAAACGCTGTGTTGACTTAAATGATCGTGCCCTTCGTAACGTCGTAATTGGTCTTGGTGGACCAGTTCAAGGTGTACCACGTGAAGACGGTTTTGATATTACAGTAGCATCTGAAATTATGGCCGTATTCTGTCTTGCAACGGATATTCAAGATTTAAAAGCACGTTTATCTCGCATCGTAGTTGCTTATAACTTTGCAAATCAACCTGTAACGGTTAAAGATTTAGGTGTAGAAGGTGCGTTAACATTACTACTAAAAGACGCATTAAAACCAAACTTAGTACAAACGTTAGAAAATACACCAGCTATCATTCATGGCGGACCATTTGCGAATATCGCTCACGGTTGTAACAGTGTTATCGCTACAACAATGGCAGCAAAATTAGGTGATTATGTTATTACAGAAGCTGGATTCGGCGCAGATTTAGGCGCAGAGAAGTTTTTAGATATTAAAGCTCGTGCAGCTGGCATTAAACCAGAAGCAGTTGTTATTGTTGCGACTATTCGTGCGCTTAAAATGCATGGCGGCATAGCAAAAGATCGATTAAAAGAAGAAAATGTAGATGCATTAGCAAAAGGTATGGAGAACTTACAGAAGCATGTTGAAACAATTCAAAGCTTCGGTGTACCTTTCGTAATTGCAATTAATAAATTCATTACAGATACAGATGCAGAAGTTACATACTTACAAGAATGGTGCAATGAGCGTGGCTATGCAGTATCCTTAACAGAAGTTTGGGAGAAGGGTGGCCAAGGTGGAGTTGACCTTGCTGAAAAAGTACTAAAAGAGATCGAAAAAGGTGAAAATAACTACGCGCCACTTTATGAATTAGAATTACCATTAGAAGAAAAAATTCGTACAATTGCTCAAAAAGTATATGGCGCAAAAGATATTGATTTTGCTCCGAAAGCACGTAAGCAATTAGCTCAATACGAAGGAGAAGATTGGAGTAACCTACCAATTTGTATGGCGAAAACACAATACTCTCTTTCTGACGATGCAACAAAGTTAGGTCGTCCATCTGACTTTATCGTAACAATTCGTGAATTAAAACCATCTATCGGTGCAGGGTTTATCGTTGCATTAACAGGAACAATGTTAACTATGCCAGGTCTTCCAAAACAACCAGCGGCACTGCAAATGGATGTAAATGAAGATGGAAAAGCAGTAGGTTTATTCTAAAAGGTTGTAATTCATCTCGTTTATCTGTAAACTATATATACATCAAGTGGCGCCTTTCCATCGAAAGGCGCCTGTTTTTTGGAGGAAATTATGTTTGATCCAACTGCTTTTGACAATTTAAAAGTAATCGTAGAAGGTGCTGTTTATGATTTTGACTTACATGGTGATATTCTTGTAACAGATCGAAAAGATATGATGGACCTTGCTTCATTAAGTCGTATATATCATATCTCGTTTCAGTTAACAGAACCGTTCGAACCATTAGTAGAAGCGACATTTTCATTATCTGTGGATGCAAAGAACTTGTCTGGTGAAATACTAGAAGTGCCTCAGTTTACACCAGGATGTGAAATGAAGTTAGCATTTTCATTCCCGATAGAACAGCCAGAAGGAGTATGCGAAGAAATTGAAACTTTCATGCGTTCTATATGGGGAAAAGAAAGAATGATTATGCAAAAAGTTTCATACGAATATAATAAGCAAGCGATTTCATATCATAATAAGGTAGAGGTTCTATTTCAAAAAGCGATTACAGAAGACCATGTTGATGATTTAATAGCTGTTATTTCACACATGATAGAAACGGTGCGAACAATACAGCATTTTCTTCAAAAATAGAGATAAAGGAGAAAAACAAATGATAAAAGATATGCAACCATTTTTACAACAAGCTTGGGAGAAGGCTGGTTTTAAAGAATTAACTGAAATTCAAAAACAAGCGATTCCAACTATTTTAGAAGGACAAGACGTTATAGCTGAATCTCCAACTGGAACAGGAAAAACATTAGCGTACTTATTACCACTTTTACATAAAATTAATCCTGAAGTAAAACAGCCACAAGTTGTTATTTTAGCTCCAACGCGTGAACTTGTCATGCAAATTCATGAAGAGGTTCAAAAATTTACAGCAGGAACTGATATTTCAGGTGCATCTTTAATTGGTGGTGCAGATATTAAGCGCCAAGTGGAAAAATTGAAGAAACACCCGAAAGTAATTGTTGGTTCACCAGGACGTATTTTAGAATTAATTCGTATGAAAAAGCTAAAGATGCATGAAGTGAAAACGATTGTATTTGATGAGTTCGATCAAATAGTGAAACAAAAGATGATGGGTGCTGCACAGGATGTAATTAAATCAACGATGCGCGATCGTCAATTAGTATTCTTCTCAGCGACAATGACAAAAGCAGCAGAAGATGCAGCACGTGATTTAGCAGTTGAACCACAATTAGTACGTGTAACACGTGCAGAGTCAAAAAGCTTAGTTGAGCATACGTATATCATTTGTGAGCGACGCGAAAAAAATGATTACGTAAGAAGAATTATGCATATGGGCGATGTAAAAGCAGTTGCTTTCTTAAATGACCCATTCCGTTTAGATGAAATTACTCAGAAATTGAAATTCCGTAAAATGAAAGCAGCAGCTCTTCATGCAGAGGCAAGTAAGCAAGAACGTGAAGCGACGATGCGTGCTTTCCGCGGCGGAAAATTAGAAATTCTACTTGCTACTGATATTGCAGCACGTGGAATAGATATTGATGATTTAACACATGTAATTCATTTAGAGTTACCTGACACTGTAGACCAATACATTCACCGCTCAGGACGTACTGGACGTATGGGCAAAGAAGGAACGGTCGTGTCTCTTGTAACAGAACAAGAAGAGCGTAAATTACTTCAATTTGCGAAAAAATTAGGTATTGTGTTTACGAAGCAAGAAATGTTCAACGGATCATTTGTAGAAACGAAACCGAAAGCACCGAAGAAAAAGAAACCAGCATTTACTGGGAAGAAAAAGCCTAGATAAATAATGGGAAAGACGTAACTATTTGTAGTTACGTCTTATTTTGTTCATTGGTAAAGTAGTGAACGAGTAAGTCGATAAATTTTGTAAAGAAGTACATATCAACTCAAAAGGAATAACAATAGCACTTGTAGAAACCTACATAGAATATAAAAACCATTAGGAGGAATACAAATGATTCATAAAGTCGGACAAATTATGTTATATGTAAATAATCAAGATGAGGCAGTAAATTTTTGGACGGAAAAGGTAGGGTTTCATGTAGTAGCAGAGGAAGATAACAAGCAAGGGATGAGATGGATTGAAATCGCTCCAACTCAAGATGCAGAAACGAGTATCATACTACATAATAAAGAAGTTATTTCGAAAATGAGCCCAGAATTGAATCTTGGTACACCATCCTTAATGTTCTTCTCAGAAAATCTTGATCAATTATATACAGATTTAACAAATAAAAATGTTACAGTTGGCGAAATGGTAACTATGCCTTCTGGTAAAGTGTTTAACTTTGCTGATAGTGAAGGGAATTATTTTGCGGTTATGGAAAAGAACAAATAATGATGTTATGGAAAAATCCCCCTCGTATAAAATGAGGGGGATTAAATATTTGAAGTGGACTTTTTATTCGACAGTTGTTCGATATAAAAAGCGCCTTTCTCAATAGCGGTTTCAATATAACCGACAATTTGATTAAACGTGAACACCTGTAATTCTTCATGCAAATGTTGCTCTGGATACAACATATCTTCAAAAAGGTATGTTCGAAAAGCTAAAACATTTCCTTTAGAAACTTCTGCGATATCCACAATGTGAGCCTCTTGATTAAGAAGAGAGAATAGCTGTTGTTCTTTTTCGTAATGATGAAGCAACTTTGCATTTAACAATTTAAAATCGTTATAGTACATAGGTGCGATAGTTTCGTCATTTTCTATTCTATTTTTTAGCCAAGGTAGAAAAAAGCCTTGTAGCCAATTATCGTCGGCAATGAGGTGGGTGTAATAGCCTAAAATAAATGGGGAATCTATATGTGCTTCATATTTATGAATAAATGAATCATAATCTATTCTTCTCGTATAGTTCTTCGTTGTACCGGCATAAAAATGTGAGGTGCCTTTTTCTTTTTTTGAATGAACAGCATCAGGGGCTACAGCTCCAAGTAAGAAAGAAGTTTTATCTTGAATACATAATTTCTCAGCAATACCGTTAGCGATAATCACATGCATAATTCTTGATCCCATGAATGCCACCTCTGTTTCAAGTATTCATTTCAGGAAGGGGACTGAACGTTTAGTATTACTTTCCCTGTACTTTTTCTACTTTCGACCCATTCATGTGCTTTCCCTGCATCTATAAAGGGAAAAGATTTTGTAGCCTTAATTTGCAAACTTCCATCACGTAAATAACGGAAAACTTCATTTGCAGTTTCTTGGAGTAATTCAGGACGTTTTTTCCGTGTAGTGCCGAAGCTGAATCCGAGTATAGAACGGCAACTTGCGTGTAAGTCTTTCGTTTTGAAATTGCCAATTTCACCGCTCGCATTGCCGAAATGAACGAGGCGTCCGTAATAAGCAAGACATTTTAAACTACTTTCCGAAACCGTTCCAGAAATAGAATCTAAAATTACATCAACCCCTTGGCCATTTGTCAGCTCATTGACCTTCTCTACAAAATCTTCATCTTGATGACATATAACATAATCAGCTCCAGCGTCTAAAGCAATTTCTTTTTTTGCTTCACTTCCGACAGTACCGATAACTTTTTCAGCCCCTAATAGTTTTGCAAGTTGAATAGCAGTAGTGCCAATTCCGCCAGCAGCTGCATGAATGAGTACAGATTCACCTTGTTGAAGCCTAGCAACATTTGCGAGTAAATTATAGCTTGTAAAAGATATGATAGGGCAAGCGGCTGCAGTTTGGAAATTAACTTCATCAGGTAAAACGAAAGTAAGATTTTCATTTGCAACAATATATTCTGCGTAAGATCCATTTTGAGGAAAAGCAATGACACGCTGTCCAGGATGAATATTTTTAACTTGAGAACCGACTCGTTCTACAATACCGGTGGCATCTATCCCTGGAATAAAAGGGAATGTCTTATTTCCTTTTTTGCCATAACGTGATTTAATATCGGCAAAATTAACACTAGTAGCAACAACACGAATTAACACCTGATTGTCTGAAATAGTCGGCATATCAACATCAGTATATTTCATCACTTCCGGACCACCGAACGACGTTACAACGATAGCTTTCATCATATATCCTCCTAAATTTGACTATATAAATCATTTTAAAGCGTCATTAGAAATTGGAAAATTATATAATAGTTATGCAAGGTTATAAGTGAAGCTTATGAACTCAGGGAATCATTATATTAATTTATATAAAAAACTTTAAAAAATCGAACGAAATATGAATTACTTGCCAATATAAAGTGTAAGACAAAGGGGGGATGGTATATGAAAGGTGAAACAGTGTGTACAGATTTAATTCAATTAACTTTATCAGGAAATAAAGAAGCGTATAGCGAGTTGTATGATGTAACGATTCAAGAAGTATATAAGACAGCACATTTTTTACTAGACGATAAAACAGATGTAGATGATGTCGTTCAAGAAGTATACATACAACTATATGAATCGCTTCGTAAGTATGATAGCGAGAAGCCATTTCGTCCTTGGCTAATTGGACTCGCGATTAAACAAATTCACTCTTATAGAAGAAAGAGGTGGATGCGACTACGAATTGTAAAAAAAGCAGAAGAGCAAAGAAAACCAGTACAAATTGATTTTTCTAACGATCTGGTAAGTAAAATATCAAACCAAGAACTAATCGAACTTATTCATAAATTACCGTATAAATTGAAACAAGTTATTATCTTAAGATATTTACACGATTATTCACAAGAAGAAGTAGCACAAATATTACATATTCCAATTGGTACTGTGAAATCTAGAATTCACGCGGCATTAAAAAAACTACGTCAAAAAGAGCAAGTAGAAGAAATATTTTTAGGAGAGGTAGGGAATGTGAAATGAGTTTAGACTGTAGAGTTAGGGAAACTATACAAGAAGAAGCAAAGGGTATTGTTGCCCCGCCGGAGTTAAAAGAAAAAGTAATCGTGCAAATAACAATGAATCGCGGGGGGAGTAAAAGGAAGAAGCACCTTATTGCAGGAGTGCTTGCAGCAGCTCTTTTAATCCCGACGACTGGTTTTGCGTATCAATCTATTATGGCGGATGGTATATACGGATCTTTTGAGAATTTTAAAAAACATGCCGGAGCGATGACGTTAGAAGCGTATATACGTTTTAATGCAAAATTATCAGAAGCGAAAGATGAAATGGGTGCGAAAGAATATGAAGAGTTTACAAAAGAACTAAAGAAACTAACAAATGCAAAGCTTGCGTACGGAGATTCGAACGGTAATATTGATTATGATCAATTATCACCAGCTAAAAAAGAGGAATTGAAAAAGGTAGTAATGGAGCTTCATCCGTATTTTGATAAATTAAATGGCCATAAATCTAGTAAAGAAGTACTAACTCCTGAAGAATATGAACAATATATGGAGGCATTAATGTCACATCAAACTGTGTTAGTAAAAACGAAATCGAGTGGCGGGATAACAGTAGAAGAAGTTCCTGAGGCGTACAAAGAAAGATTTATTAAAGCCGAGCAGTTTATGGAGTATGTAGATGAAAAGGTGAGATAAGTAAAAAAGCTCAGAGTCTAAGCTCTGAGCTTTTCTTATTGAAACGTAAATTTATTAACCACCTATGCCTTTTGCTAGCAATAGGAAGTATACAACTAATAATATTACGCCATTTAATGCAGTACCAATTATTCCGAATAACCAATTTTTTGATGCGATTGCAAAAATAATACCGAGTAATGAAAGTATACTTAGAGTCACAATAATTAACGTTAAATTCGCATTAGGTCCTCTAAGGATAAAGAAAGAAAATATACTTGCGATAACCGTTAGAAAAGAGAAAGCCCCTAATTTATACATAATAAATCTCCTTGGTTAAAATGCATTTTGACATAATATACGAACAACTTTATTTTAACAGAATTCCCCTTTTCATTTATGGCGATTTTTACAAATAATAGCGCACTTATAAAAAAATGTCCTAATCAGCAACACTTAAAAATTGGTCATCAATTATATTTTTTCATATTTGCAGTATCTTTTTGTATAAAACAATCTAATAGTGAATAACCAGCTATTAAACTAATAATCGTAACAAAAGTTGTATTTATAAGAATTATATTAGCTAAATAAGGTAAGTATTCGCCAAGTGGTGAAAAGAGTAATGCAGGGGAAAAGGAAATGAATAGTGTAGGCACTGTAATAGCAATAAATTTATCCGGCTGAAAGCTCCAGTTTTGTTTACTCGTTGCGTAATTAATAGATTGAAGGAACCGTAATAAAATACCAACTATAAGAGGGAAGAGTGTAAAGTAGAATAATCTTGGATAAACGTTAAAGTTCACCTGCGCGTCTGTATCTAAATAAAATTGAATTTTTACTCCAACAAATAATAATAAGACGATAAATAATGTAAAGCAGAGGTATAGCATTACTTTTTGCATTCCATTCCACCATCCTTTACTAAAAATATATTCAAAGAAGAGATATACAATAACTACTGTTGTATATCTCTTCTTTTACTGTTATTAAATAGTGGAATTTGTTTTTTCTTGCTTCGTGAAATAATCAATAATACCCATCGCACTAATTTCTATATCTAGATGTAAAATGTTATAAACGGAATGATCGGATGGGACGTTTAATTTTGTAAGGTGAGAAGAGATTTTATCCATTAATAAAGTTTGTAATGCTTTAGTAGCCTCATCGAAATCATTATACTTTTCAAAGACCTCTTTACCAGTATGAACGAAAATAGGTAACCAATGTTCTAGTTGGTTATATACTTCTGTAACATTGGATGAAACGCCGTAATGACCGAAATAAATAGTATCTACATTCATACTTTGAATATGATTTTTAGAGGCAATCATCGCATCGGGCTGAAATTGCGAAGGGGACGTTGATGGTAAATATAACTCTACATCAAGGTCTGCAAGCTCTCTATAATAAATTCCAATTGTATCACCAGTAAAAATGCCGTTTGTTAATGAATCATGAATGCTAATATGGTGTTTTGCATGTCCAGGTGTATCATAAAATGTAAGGATGCGGTCTTCTGCAATTTTTAACGTATCATCATGTTGTACAATATGAACGCGTTCTTCTTCTATAGGAAGAATTGGATCGAAAAGTTTGTCGAAATCATCCTTGTATACAGCTTTTGCGCCTAAAATTAGTTTTGTTGGATCAATCATATGACGAGCACCGCGAGAATGCACATATAAAGTAGCATTTGGGCACTTTTCCATCATTAAACCAGCTGCCCCAGCGTGATCTAAATGAACGTGTGTTACGATAATGTTTTTTACATCGTTTAAATCAATATGTAATTGTTGTAAGCCGTCTAAAATATACGGAAGAGAAGGGGCTGCACAAGTTTCAATTAAAGTAATATCGTCACCTAATAAAACATACGTACCAGTTCGTTCATTATGTTGTAAATCAAAATCATCAATAAGATATAGGTGTGAAGATAACTGCTCTACTTTTTTCATCGTTACCACTCCTTAGTTACTGTATGTTTCTATTATACGCTAAAATAGAAAAAGGCAGAAAACGAAAGCTCGTCTTCTGCCTTTTTAAAGTGTTGTTATTTCGTTTGTTCTTTATTGATAGACATAACGAACAGTCCAACAATGCCACCAACGATTGGAAGCGTAATCTCTCCTGCTAAATTAAAGTAGGAGCTTAAGAATAAACCATTTACATCGATTACCCAACCAGTAACATACAATAACATCATATATAGTACGAAATAAAACTCGCGATTTGAAATCGTTTCAGGTTGTGCAGTTTTCATAATAAACACCATCCTTTTCTATTATAATAGAATATAAACTGTCACATTTTGTTCACAATTCAATTGTAAAACTTTCCATTCTAAAAGTCTAGTAGTTTGTGTCGAATTTTCGAACATAAATAAAGCGCTATCATTTCGGTGTGTAAGTATGTAATAGAAGCTGTATATTCACGAATGTAGTATAGTATAAACATAGAATAATAGTATAGAGAGGGGTAGGAACAATGACAGTTTATGATTTTTCAGCTAAAACAATAACAGGTGAAGATAAATCGTTAAAAGATTACGAAGGAAAAGCACTTCTTATTGTAAATGTAGCTAGTAAATGTGGATTTACACCACAGTATAAAGGATTACAAGAAGTATATGATAAATATAAAGACCAAGGACTAGAAATACTCGGTTTCCCTTGTAACCAATTTGGAGGACAAGAACCAGGTACAGAAGCGGACATTACTAGTTTTTGTGAATTAAACTACGGTGTAAACTTCCCGATGTTTGCAAAGGTTGATGTGAAAGGTGATAAGGCTCATCCTCTGTATACATACATGACAGAACAAGCGCCAGGTTTACTCGGTATGAAAGCAGTGAAATGGAATTTTACGAAGTTTTTAATTGGAAAAGATGGGAAAGTAGTAGGGCGTTTTGCGCCGCAAACGAAGCCAGTTGATTTAGAGGTTGAGATTGAGAAGGTACTTGGGGAATAATTAGGAGTTTGTTATCTTTTATTATAGTTATTAAAAAATACCTCAAAGAACAAAGTTGCTCTTTGAGGTATTTTCTTTAAACTCACATGATCAAGATTAAATCACTGTATCGAATTCATTTGATTTAGGTAGAGAAGCTGCTTTTTTCATAAGCACTTCCCATAAGTGTACGGATTTCTTCCATTCGGCTGCGGTCTGTCCGTTTTGATACATAGCGTTCTCATAACTGAAAGTAAGTTGTTGCATATCGGCCGAGTTGTAAAGTGTATCGATGCGGAGAGCGTATTCTCGGAATGTTTGACTTTCCCCCCGTGGTATGCCAATTCTCGCAAATTGTTTTAAAAGTGCGTCGTAAGCTTTTTGATAAACAACATCATCTTTTCGGTATTTATAGAAAAGAATAATAAAAAATGTAATCCATTTCATTCTAGTAGTGAAGAGAATGTATCCGATGATACTAATTGGTATCGTAGAGAGGAATACGTACCACCAAGAAAAACTAGTTTTAGAATTTGTGACCTTTTTAGTAGAAGTTTTTTCTGTATTTTCTATTAAACTTTTAAGTTTTGCTTCATTATTTCGTTGATGTATTTGCTGGTTATTAGAATTATTTGCTTCGCTATTTTGTGAAATAGGAGCAGGCGTATTATTTATAAAATTATAGGGATTGGTAAATCCTTTTGTTGGTTCGAATGGAATCCATCCGTATCCTGGGAAATATACTTCGACCCAAGAGTGTGCGTTATCGTTCGTGATTTTATAAATATCCTGACCTTCTGCAGAGGCAAGTGTATTGTCAAGAGTTCCTTCTGTATAACCTTTTACCCAGCGAGCAGGAATCCCAGCAGAACGAAGTAACACGATCATAGACGTCGAAAAATTATTACAGTAGCCGCTTTTTGTATCGAAAAGGAATTGATCTACATAATCTTGACTTTTGGCAGGGTACAAGACATTCGTTGATTCGTATGTAAAAGAGTTGTCTGCGAAGTAATTTTCAATAGCTAATACTTTATCATACCGGTTGTCTTTATCATTTGTAAGATTGACAGCCAAGTCTTTTACTCGCTGTGGTAATGATTCGGGAAGTTGTGTGTACTTTGTCATGAAATAAGGATTTGTTTCTTGACCTTCATTCGTGTTTACAGCTTTCAAGTTTTCTATGGGAAATTCCGGGATCTCATACGTTACTTTATATGAATGTAAAGTAGTAGAGGAGTCTCCGTGCATCGTATAGATTTTTTCAGAAAATGGGTCAACGCTGTATGATACATCTGAGGAAGCCTCAACTGATACTAATCCTGCTGGGTAGGTAAGGTGAAAATCACTTTTTTGCATGGTGATGGTTGCTTCGGTTGTTTCCGTTTTTGTATTTTGTTCGTACCAGCTCACGACGTCGTTTTTACTTTTAAAAGAAATCTTTTTTTGATTTTCAGAAACTTCCCAGCCTTTTCCTGTATAAAAATCTTTCGTTTCTACTCTCCAATATTGTTTGTTTTGCGTTTGTGCTGTGAAAACAATTGTAGGATCAGCCTGAAAAGGACCACCTAATCTCGAGTCATCTAAACCATACCCAATTGTAGAAACTTCTTGTTTTTTACTCGCTTCGGATGTGTTGAATTTTAAAAAATTCATTGGGTTTGGCCATTGAGGGCCGAATTTTGGAGCAAAGTATGCGATGGTTGCTGACAATACAATAAATATTGTAAGAGGTCTAAGTAATTTTGAGATTTCTCTATCATAATTTTGTAAGTGTTCCATCTCTTTTATTCGTTCTATTCGAAGAAGACTAAGCATAAAAAATCCGATGACAACAGTACGAATAATAGCGTAGTTTGCATTGTATAAATGTAAGTTATGAAAAGTTGTGATATAAATAATAGTCAATACAAGAAATAACAACCCACGTTTTTTATGAATCATCCAAAAAGAGATGAAAGAACTCAAAAACCAAAATGATAGAAAAAATAAAACTGTTGGAAAAACTGGAGAAATATCTAGCAAATTCCCCTGGAATAACAGGGAGGAATTTTGAGAAATATCAGTAAAAAATTTCGTTAGCCAAGATGGATTTATAAAAGCATTTTTATAATATAGGAAATGAATGATGAATAAAATCGTGATGATCTTTATAGCAATTTGCCACCTCGTTTGAAAAAAAGAGAGAGTGAAGCAAATTCCTATAAATATTACAAAAATATCTAATCTACCTACGTTTGTAATACCTATAAGGGGTCTTAGCCATTCTAGTAAAAGTAGAAATGCGCATGCATGCATGTAAAAACTGTTCATATCCAATTGTTTTTTTGTATGTAATGTTATCATTTGCTCACCTCAAAAAACACGTTTGCATACCGGTTTTCATAAACCGCGTTTACAAATATTTTTCTTTTTTGTAGAGTTTCTAGTATACTTAGTTCTCGATGTGAGAGTTGATTCGCTTTTTCTTTCACGACAAACACCATTAATTTTCTATTTTTTATAGCAGCACAGTCAGCCGCCTTTTGAATATCGGGAGAAAGACCGCTTGTCACGAGTATAATCGTGACGGGCTGATACATTTTTCTTAATTCCATTTCTACACTCTGGGAGAGCGGGAATACACTGTCTGCTTGTACTTTCGCTAAATGGCAAAAGATTTGTTGCAACTGAGTATCTCCATTGTCTAATGGGAAAATAGTTCGTTCTTTTCCGACAGACACGAATGACGCTGGTGAATTTTGCTTCAAGACAGCCCTTACAATAGAGGCAGTAAACGTTACGACTGATTCGAATAGAGGGGATTCAGTTCTGTCCATGAATATCATGATATTATGGCTACGCTGTTGTTCAAACTCTTTCGTCATAATATTGTTTGTTCGTGCAGTTGCTTTCCAATCAATCCATGAAAAGCGATCACCAGGTTTATAGTCTCTGACGCCGACAGAGACTGTAGAGTCTTTTGCTGAATGTATATTTGCTGAAAGCGCCCCTTGTTCGAAATGATTTTCCAATTGTCGATACGCTATATCTACATACTGGGGATAGACTAAAAATGTATCTGGAACTGAAAAAGTTACTTCTTTCTCTATCATACCGAATAGATCGCCAGTTTTGACGCGTACGCTTGAAAAAGTGTGTTCTCCTCTAGGGATTGTATCAATAACATATTGAAACGAAATATTTCGTTTCAATCCCGGAAAGAGTATGACCTTATTCATCTTTGCTTGTCTACAACTTGTAAATGGTGGTGGCAGTTCATCTTCTATAACTAAATAAAGTAAGGGAAAAGGAAATTTTCTTTTTATTGTAATCGTGCTTACAAATTGTTCTCCTGCTGCATATTTGTTTTGGTTTGTTATTCGTTTTACTTCAGCGTCCCGTAAAGCGTAGAAGGGGAGTAGTAGTGAATAAAGGCCAATAGGAATCGTACTGTAAAACAAAAACCAACTTACAAATCCTCCTTGAAGCATAGCATACACAAATGTTAAGACTACGCATAAAGGGATTAGCGATAACTTCGTAACGTGATATAGTGCTCGTAGTAGTCGCTTCATCAAAGGTTCTTCGTCCTTTGAGTCGGCACAGTAGTTCGTGCAACGATTTTGGCGATAACTTGTTCTCCTGTTATTCCTTCAAATCTTGCTTCCATTTTTAGAATGAGTCTGTGAGCTAAAACGTAAGGAGCTAAAAATTTAACATCGTCTGGAATAACATAATTTCTACCATGGATGAATGCATAAGCTTGTGAAGCTTTCATTAAAGCAATTGAGCCACGTGGACTTGCACCTAGTTGTATAGAACTATAAGAACGAGTCTGATTAACAAGCTTTACAATGTAATGCTTGATTGCTTTGTCCATACTTACTTCCCGTACACTTTGTTGTAAATAAAGTAATTCTTCTATTGTTGTAATAGCTTGTAAATGGGAGAGTGGGTTTGTTTTTTCCATCCGGTTTAAAATTTCAAATTCTTCTTCTGGTGTAGGATATCCCATTGTTAGCTTCAACAAGAAACGATCGAGTTGAGCTTCTGGTAAAGGATATGTTCCTTCATATTCGACCGGGTTTTGTGTAGCCATGACAAAGAAAGGTTTTGGTAACGATCTTGTAATGCCATCTATTGTGATAGTGCCTTCTTCCATACTTTCAAGTAAGGCAGATTGTGTCTTTGGGGATGTACGATTAATTTCATCAGCAAGTACAAAATTCCCCATGATTGGTCCAGGCTTGAACTCAAATTGGAGCTCTTTCGGATTATAAATAGAAACACCTGTTACATCTGACGGCAGTAAATCAGGTGTGAATTGAATCCGCTTGTAATCGGCGTCAATGGATTTAGAAAGAGTGCGTACTAGCATTGTTTTCCCAACGCCAGGAACATCTTCTAATAGTACATGACCTTCAGCTAAAAGAGCTGTCATGGTTAAAATCGTTTCTTTTCGTTTTCCGACCATTAATTTTTCAATATTGTTGATTATTTTTTCTACAATGGGATGTAATGAATCAAGACGGGCCATCGTAATCCTCCTAATTTTATTATCTTTTCTAATTCATTTTTATGTTAAAGAAAAGGAGTCCCTTCATTTTAATGCAGTATAATAGTAATCTAAGAGGCAAGTAGGAATGGTGTATATAAGTTCATAGTGAGAACTTATATAAATAGGAAAAAACGTAAATGTTAAAAAATCATGGTGAGATACTTTATAATTTCTATGTCCAAAAAGGAAATCCCACTCGTAATTTTATGAATATTCAGATTATATGTGTGGATAACATTTAGTATAATTGTTTCCGTAAATAAGAGCAATACCGTAAATAATGATTTATAGTTATATCTCGCTATTTGTGGGCTGATAATCAGTGGGGGACGAACAAAACCTCCACTGATTAAAGTTTCACTTTATATAAAAACGTAGGAATCTCTCCTGCGTTTTTTCTTATGCAAAAAAAGGTGAATCCTCAAAATGCTATTTTCCTAATAAGCTCACGGCTGACCGAAATCTTCACAACAAAAAAAAGTAATCTTTATTTATAAATGTTTCCCCGTAAACCGGTTTCCAAATGAATTTATGACAATCTCTTGAACTGTGCGAAATGTCACATCTGTATTTTACAACCTCTTTTATAGTAAGGGTATGTAAGAGAGACGTATTAAAGGAGTGAACAGTATGAAGAAGAAACCTTCAGCACTAATGAGACGTTTAAAATATTTTTCACCAATAGATCGTTATAACGATAATCATACACAAGAAACATATGAAGATCGTGAATGGGAAAATGTGTACAGAAAGCGATGGCAACATGATAAAGTAATCCGTTCTACACATGGCGTGAACTGTACTGGTTCATGTAGTTGGAACATTTATGTGAAAGATGGAATTGTAACTTGGGAAGGGCAGGAGCTTAACTATCCAACAACAGGTCCAGATATGCCTGACTTTGAACCACGAGGATGTCCACGTGGAGCGAGTTTTTCCTGGTACATTTATAGTCCACTTCGTGTGAAATATCCGTATGTACGTGGTGTTCTTTGGAGTATGTGGCAAGAGGAATTACAAAATAACAAGTCACCACTAGATGCTTGGAAAAGCATTGTGGAAAACCCTGAAAAAGCACGTAAGTATAAGCAGGCGCGTGGTAAAGGTGGATTTATTCGTGCGAATTGGGATGAAGTATTACAACTCGTTTCTGCTTCGTTACTTTACACAATCATTAAATACGGCCCAGACCGAAATGTTGGTTTTTCACCAATTCCAGCTATGTCGATGTTAAGTCATGCAGCGGGTAGCCGCTTTATGCAACTTATGGGCGGGCCGATGCTTAGCTTCTATGATTGGTACGCGGATTTACCACCAGCTTCTCCGCAAATTTGGGGTGATCAAACAGATGTACCAGAAAGTAGCGATTGGTATAACTCTGGTTACATTATGACATGGGGTTCAAATGTACCGATGACGAGAACGCCAGATGCACACTTTTTAGCCGAAGTTCGATATAAAGGAACGAAAGTTGTTTCTGTCAGTCCTGACTTCGCTGAGTCTACAAAATTTGCGGATGATTGGATTAGTGTGAAACAAGGTACAGACGGTGCACTTGCGATGGCAATGGGGCATGTGATCTTACAAGAATTTTACGTAGATAATCAAGTGGAATACTTCACAAAGTATGCGAAGCAATATACTGATTTTCCTTTCTTTGTCACATTGAAACAAAAAGGAGATCAATTCGTCGCTGATCGTTTCTTAAATGCTACTGATATTGGACGAGAAACAAAGTTAGGAGAATGGAAGCCTGTTCTTTGGAACGAGAACACGAAAGATTTTGCAACACCTCACGGCACAATGGGGTCACGTTGGGATAATGAAAAGAAATGGAATTTACGTTTAGAAGATGAACAAACAGGTGAAAAGATTGATCCACGTCTTTCTTTACTTGGAATGGAAGACGCTGTGGGAACGGTACAAATTCCGTACTTCTCAGATGATGGAAATAAAGTATTGGAACGTACAATTCCAGTGAAAAAAATTATGACAGAAGAAGGCGAAGTGTTCGTTACAACTGTATACGACTTAACGTTGGCAAATTACGGTGTGAACCGAGGGCTCGGCGGACAAGAGCCGAAAGATTTCAATGATGATGTACCATTTACACCTGCATGGCAAGAGAAAATGACAGGAGTGAAACGAGAGCTTATTATTCAAATTGCTCGTGAGTTTGCACAAAACGCAGTTGATACGGATGGGCGCTCGATGATTATTGTAGGGGCCGGTATTAACCATTGGTTTAATTCTGATACGATTTATCGCGCAGTTTTAAACCTTGTTCTTCTCGTTGGAGCACAAGGCGTAAACGGTGGCGGTTGGGCGCATTATGTCGGTCAAGAAAAATTACGACCAGCAGAAGGATGGCAAACAATCGCGATGGCAAAAGATTGGCAAGGGCCACCGAAATTACAAAATGGTACATCTTTCTTCTATTTCGTAACAGATCAATGGCGTTATGAAGATACACCGGTTGGACATTTAGCATCACCAATTGAGGGCAACTCTCGTTATCAACATCACGGTGATTACAACGTATTAGCGGCACGACTTGGCTGGTTACCTTCTTATCCGACATTCGAGAAAAATGGAATTGAATTATATAAAGAAGCTGTTGCTGCTGGTGCAACAACGCAAGAAGAAATCGGAAAATACGTTGCACAAAAACTAAAAGAAAAAGAACTAAAATTTGCGATTGAAGATCCAGATAATAAAAACAACTTCCCGCGCAACTTATTCGTATGGCGTGCCAACTTAATTTCAAGTTCTGGTAAAGGCCACGAATATTTCTTAAAACATTTATTAGGCACAACAAATGGATTAATGAATGACGATAGTGATTCGTTGCGACCAGAAGAAATTAAGTGGCATGAAGAAGCGCCAGAAGGGAAGCTTGATCTACTCATTAATTTAGATTTCCGTATGGCTGGAACAGCGCTCTATTCTGACATCGTCTTACCTGCTTCAACTTGGTATGAAAAGCATGATTTAAGCAGTACGGATATGCATCCATTTGTACATCCATTTAATCCAGCAATCGGTTCACCGTGGGAAGCACGCTCTGATTGGGATATTTTCACCGCTCTTTCTAAAGCTGTGTCAGATTTAGCGAAGAAAATCGACCTTGAACCAATGAAAGAAGTCGTTGCAACACCACTTCTTCACGATACACCGCAAGAATTAGCGCAACCACTTGGCAAGATTAAAGACTGGAGTAAAGGTGAGTGTGAACCAATACCGGGTAAAACGATGCCACAAATTCATGTTGTCGAAAGGGATTATAAAACAATTTATGACAAGATGACTGCACTAGGACCAAATGCTGGAAAACAACCAATTGGTACGAAAGGTATTTCTTGGTCAGCAGAAAAAGAGTATGAGCAATTAAAGAGCAAATTAGGAGTTGTTCGAACGGATTCTATTGCGAAAGGTTGCCCAGACATAAAAGAAGCAATCAATGCTGCTGAGGCGGTATTAACGCTTTCTTCGACAACAAACGGTCATATGGCTGTAAAAGCATGGGAAGCACTTGAAAAACAAACGGATTTAAAACTGCGTGATTTAGCAGAAGAACGTGAAGAAGAATGCTTCACATTCGAACAAATTACAGCACAGCCGAAAACAGTAATTACTTCTCCAGCTTTTACAGGTTCTGAAAAAGGTGGACGCCGTTATTCACCATTTACAACAAATGTGGAACGTCTTATTCCTTGGAGAACGATAACGGGTCGACAATCTTTCTACTTAGATCATGACATGATGAAAGAATTCGGTGAAACGATGGCAACATTTAAACCAATTCTGCAACATAAACCGTTCCGAAAATCACGTCCCGAAGTAGAAGGAAAAGAAATTACACTAAACTATTTAACACCGCATAATAAGTGGTCGATTCATAGTATGTACTTCGATTCATTACCGATGTTAACGTTATTTAGAGGTGGTCCAACTGTTTGGATGAATAAAGATGATGCGAATGAAGCTGGCGTCGCAGATAATGATTGGATCGAGTGCTTTAACCGTAACGGTGTTGTTGTAGCACGTGCTGTCGTAACGCACCGTATACCGAGAGGGATGGCATTTATGCACCATGCACAAGATCGCCACATTAACGTGCCTGGTACGAAATTAACAAGCACCCGCGGGGGAACACATAATAGTCCAACCCGTATTCATGTTAAACCAACACATATGATTGGTGGATATGGCCAATTAAGCTATGGATTTAACTACTATGGTCCGACTGGGAATCAGCGTGACTTAAATGTTGTAATCCGTAAACTGAAGGAGGTAGATTGGCTTGAAGATTAAAGCACAAGTCGGAATGGTAATGAACCTAGATAAATGCATCGGCTGCCATACTTGTAGCGTAACATGCAAAAACACCTGGACAAATCGTCCAGGTGCTGAATATATGTACTTCAATAACGTAGAAACGAAACCTGGAATTGGTTATCCGAAACAATGGGAAGATCAAGAGAAATATAAAGGCGGCTGGGAATTGAGAAATGGTGAAATTCAGCTGAAATCAGGTTCGAAAATGAAACGCCTTATGAATATTTTCCACAATCCAGATCAACCAACCATCGACGATTACTTTGAACCTTGGAACTATGATTATGAAACATTAACAAATAGCCCGCAGCGTAAGCATCAACCAGTTGCTCGTCCGAAATCAGCAATTACAGGCGAATTTATCGACAAAATTGAATGGGGTCCAAACTGGGAAGATGATTTAGCTGGTGGACATATAACAGGATTGCAAGATCCGAACGTAAAGAAAATGGAAGAAGAAATTAAAACAGATTTTGAAAATGTCTTTATGATGTATTTACCACGCATATGCGAACATTGTATGAATCCATCTTGCGTATCTTCTTGTCCATCTGGTGCGATGTATAAACGTGAAGAAGATGGGATTGTTCTTGTGGATCAAAATGCATGTCGTGCTTGGAGGTTCTGCGTATCTTCTTGTCCATATAAAAAAGTGTATTTTAACTGGCAAACGAATAAAGCAGAAAAATGTACAATGTGTTTCCCGCGTATTGAAGCTGGTATGCCAACGATTTGTTCGGAAACATGTGTAGGACGTATCAGGTATATTGGGGTAATGCTATATGACGCTGACAAAGTGAAAGAAGCAGCTTCTGTTGAAGATGAAAAAGATTTATATGAATCTCAGCTTACTGTTTTTCTAGATCCAAATGATCCAGAAGTAGCAGCTGAAGCGAAAAAACAAGGCATTCCTGAAGAATGGATTAAAGCAGCACAAGAGTCACCGATCTATAAAATGATTATCGATTGGAAAATTGCTCTGCCTCTTCATCCAGAGTACCGTACAATGCCAATGGTTTGGTATATCCCCCCGCTTAGCCCGATTATGAATATGGTGGAAGGGAAAGGAAGTAACTGGCAAGCAGAAGAGATTTTCCCTGCTATCGATAATATGCGTATCCCAATTCAATATTTAGCGAACCTACTCACTGCAGGAGATGAATCCCACATTCGTCTTACGTTGAAAAAAATGGCTGTCATGCGGACGCATATGAGAGCATTGCAAATTAATAAAGAACCAAATGAAGCAGTATTAAAAGAAATTGGTTTAACGAAACAGGATGTAGAAGATATGTATCGTCTTCTTGCTATCGCGAAATATAAAGATCGCTTCGTCATTCCGGGCACTCACCGTGAACAAGTTGCTGATTTATATAGTGAACAAGGAAGCTGTGGTTTATCCTTCGCAGGTGGGCCAGGGTCTTGCATGACAATTTCTTAAATAAAGGGGGCGGAAAATGATGAAACAAAGTTTACAAACTGCTTTTTCTTGTTCTTCTTTTCTTCTCTCCTATCCGGAACTTGGGTGGGGAGAAGCTTTAACTGAAGTACAAGAAGAGATTGAAGCAATTGAACAAGAAGACGTTAAAGCAGCACTTACAGCGTTTATAAAACAAGCACTAGATAAAACGAACGATCAATTAATTGATCCTTACGTATATACATTTGATTTTGGTAAAAAGACAAATATGTATTTAACTTATATGAACACAGGTGAACAAAGAGAAAGAGGTATTGAATTATTAGAGTTAAAACAGCATTATAAAAAATCTGGTTTTGAAGTAACAGATAAAGAACTACCGGATTATTTACCGCTTTTGCTTGAGTTTTTTGCAAATGCAAATGAGCAAGATAGTGAGCCAATTATGAGTAAATACAAGGAAAATATACAAGCATTGCACGTTCAATTAAAAGAAGCTGATAGTATGTATGAACCAATTCTTGCAGCTATTCTCCTCGCTATCGATACATGGGGTGTACAGACAAATTAGAAAGGAGAGTTGTCAAAATGATGGATCAATTTCTATGGGTGTTGTTTCCCTATATCATTTTTGCAATCTTTATCGGTGGACATATTTTCAGATACAACTATGATCAATTTGGATGGACATCAAAATCTAGTGAACTATTAGAGAAAAAAATGCTCCGGGCCGGAAGTCTATTATTCCACTTTGGGATCATGTTCGTAATTGGCGGTCATGTTATGGGGATTTTAATTCCAGAGTCCGTATACCGTTCAATAGGTATTTCTGAACATATGTATCATGTAGTAGCAATTAGTTTCGGACTTCCGGCAGGTGTTGCTTCTATCATCGGTTTAATTATATTAACGTATCGCCGTGTAACCGTAAAACGCATCATTGCAACGAGTACAACGGGAGATTATATTGCGCTTATTTTATTACTTATCGTTATGCTGGCAGGACTTTCCTCAACATTTTTAAATATCGACTCAAAAGGGTTTGATTATCGTACAACGATCGGTCCTTGGTTCCGAAGTCTCTTTATTTTCCAACCGAAAGTTGAATATATGATGGAAGTGCCTGTATGGTTTAAAATTCATATTATTGCAGCGATGGGTCTATTCGCAGTATGGCCGTTCACTAGACTTGTACATGTATTTAGTGCTCCAATTAAATACTTAAGCCGTAGTTATGTAATTTACAGAAGACGTATTCCTAATGAATTGAAAAAATAATAACGCTTTGAACAAATAGCAGCTAAAACGAAACGAGGTCTAATATGGAAGGCCTCGTTTTTATTAATATAGGGGAATAACCGTGTACGTTATAATGAAAAAGTAACGTAATATGAAAAAAGATTAGCATCTAAATAAGATGCTAATCAATGCTACAAACAGAGGTAGAACAATCTTCACAAGCAATTTCACATTTTAAAAATTGTAAATCATGAATTGTAATCTTTCCTTTAGTAATAGAAATCGTACCCTTTTTTTTCAAATCATTTAACATTCGATTTACGCTTTCACGGGAAGTTGCACAGAAGTTCGCAAGTTCTTGATTCGTTAATGGTAAATCGATGAGAATACCATTTTCCTTTAACACACCATAACTATTTGTCATTCGTATGAGAGTAGAATACAGGGCACCTTTTTTGCCGTGTAATACTAAATCGCGGAACTTCGTTTGCATTCTTCTTAAATGTTCACTAATCCATTTCATAAATTCAAATACAAGTGCGGGTTTTTGGAGTAATGCTTTTTCTAAGGTTTCACGCTTTATTACTCCTACTTCAACATCTTCAAGGCATTTTGAATTTAATAAATACTTCGCATTGTCCGTGAATAATGTTAATTCGCCAATAATGTCGTATGCCGAACAAATACGGAGTGTTAATTCTTGTCCGTCAGCACTTAGTTTACTAATTTGTACTTTTCCTGAGTGGATGATATAGAGTTCTGTTGCTTCCATACCTTCTTGAAAAATAAAACTTCCTTTTTTTATCTGCATTTTATATTCAACAGATGCAAGTAATTCCTTTAAATCTTGAGATAATGTCATACTGTTTGCCACAGCGATCACCTTTCTTCTTATAAGCAATACATTTCCTATTTTGAGTGTAAGTATGATGAAAATGCAAGAGCTATTTTAAAAAAAGTGAAATTTCAATGACCGTACGGGAAAATAAATTAATATGTTTTAAGAGTTAATGGAAGTAAAGGGGTAAATGAGTATAAGTTTTTAGTTGAAAAGATAACCAAAAAAAATTCAATATGTAAAGTAGATGAGACTAAAGATGTGAACAAAATTCGAACGGATTTGTGAAGAATTTTTGAATGGGGAAAGTAATGTGAGAAAAGTCACATTGAATATGTAGCTTCTTTTTTATAATAAAGGCAAATAAAAAATATGAAACCTACTAAGGATTGCAGTAGAAAAGAAGGGATATAGATGCACGAGAAGATGAGGGATTCGTTAGAGCGGCCACTTCAAGATTTACGTATTTCAGTTATTGATCGTTGTAATTTTAGGTGTACATACTGTATGCCAGCCGAAGTGTTCGGATCTAATTATGCTTTTTTACAGGAAGAGTTTTTATTAACATTCGATGAAATAGAAAGATTAGCTAGATTATTTATAAGTATGGGAGTCAATAAAATTAGACTTACTGGCGGTGAACCTTTATTGCGTAAAGATTTACCAAAGTTAATTGCAAGGCTTGCAAAGCTAGAAGGCTTAACAGATATTGGACTCACAACAAACGGTATTCATTTAGCAAAACAAGCTAAGGCGCTAAAAGTTGCGGGATTAAAACGTGTAAATATTAGTTTAGATGCGATAGAGGATCACGTTTTCAAAAAAATAAATGGCCGAAATGTAAGCACAAAACCTGTATTGAAAGGGATTGAAGCAGCGAAGGCAGCTGGATTAGAAGTGAAAGTAAATATGGTCGTAAAAAAAGGGATGAATGATAGTCAAATTCTTCCTATGGCTCAGTATTTTAAAGAACAAGAAATTCAGCTACGTTTTATCGAGTTTATGGATGTGGGCAGTACGAACGGCTGGAACTTTGAACAAGTCATTACGAAGGAACAATTAATAGAAAAAATTAATCGTGTATATCCGATTGAGCCCGCCCAGCCTCGTTACTTTGGAGAAGTAGCTAAAGTGTATCGATATGTAGGGAGCGATGCAGAAGTTGGCTTTATTACTTCTGTTTCTGAGTCATTTTGTTCTTCTTGTACGAGAGCTCGTATTTCGGCAGACGGAAAGTTTTTTACATGCCTATTTGGAACGAAAGGAACGGATTTGCGAACGCTTCTTCGAGAAAATATTTCTAATGCATCACTATTAAAAATTCTACAACATACATGGGAGTTTAGAAAAGATCGGTATTCAGATGAAAGAACAGCTGAAAGTGCAAATAAACGTCCAAAAGTAGAAATGTCTTACATTGGTGGATAACGAAAGGAGGGTTCCCTATGCAAGAGCGTTATTCAAGGCAAGTATTGTTTTCTGGAATTGGTGAAATGGGACAAAGAAAAATAAAAGAAAAGCATGTGCTCCTAATAGGAGCGGGTGCACTAGGAGCTGCGAATGCAGAAGCGCTCGTTAGGATGGGAATTGGGAAATTGACAATTGCTGACCGTGACTACGTTGAATGGAGTAATTTACAAAGACAACAGTTATATACAGAAGAAGATGCACAGCAGTGTAAACCGAAAGCAATTGCAGCGGCAGAGCATTTAAGAAAAATTAATTCTGAAGTAGAAATTGTACCTGTTGTAACGGATGTTACAATGCAAGAAATGGAAGAGTTAACAAAAGAAGCAGATCTTATAGTAGATGCGACTGATAATTTCGATACGCGCCTACTTATAAATGATATTTCACAAAAAGAAAATATACCTTGGATATACGGTGGATGCATTGGAAGTTACGGTGTAACGTATACGATTCTTCCTGGAGAAACACCATGTTTTCGCTGCTTAATGGATCATCCTATGGGCGGTGCAACATGCGATACAGCCGGAATCATTCAGCCAGCGGTACAAATGGTTGTTGCTCACCAAGTAACAGAAGCGATGAAAATATTGGTGGATGATTTTGAGGCGTTAAGAGGAACAATGTTATCATTTGATATTTGGAACAATCAATATCTCTCATTAAAAGTAAATAGGCAGAAAAAAAGTACATGTCCATCTTGTGGGAATGTACGCACGTATCCAAGTTTAACATTTGAAGCACAGATGAAAACGGAAGTGCTATGCGGGCGGAATACAGTTCAAATCCGTCCAGGAATAAAAAAAATTCTTAATTTAGAAGAAATTCAAAAGCGCTTACAAAAAAGTGTGAATGTCAAAAAAACTCCATATTTACTATCCTTTCTAGTAGATGAATATCGTTTTGTGTTATTTACAGACGGCAGAGCGTTTATTCATGGGACTAATGATATGAAAATGGCAAAACGGTTATACGCAAAATATATAGGATGAACAGAAAGAGAGTTTCTTCTTATCAAAACGAGGTGAAAAAGAATGTTAGAAAAACGTACACCAATCTCAGTGGCAGAAGCAGTTGCACGTGTAATGGAATATGCCTATCAAGGTGAAATGGAAAAGGTTTCTCTTACCGAAAGTTACGGAAGAGTCCTCGGAGAAGATGTTGTTGCAGATCATGATGTTCCGCATTTTGATCGCTCTCCGTACGACGGATTTGCGATTCGAACAGAAGATACAAAAGAAGCAAGTAGCAGTAACCCAATTCAGTTTGAAGTGATAGGTGAAATTGGAGCAGGTTTTGTTTTTAAAGAGGAAGTAAAAGCATTTCAAGCTGTACGTATTATGACAGGAGCCGCAATTCCAGCGGGATGTAATGCTGTTGTTATGTTAGAACTAACGGAAGGGTTTGAAGAAAACAAAAAGACTTATATGAAATTAAAACGCTCTTTCACTTCTGGTGATAACATTTCTTTTCAAGGAGAAGATGTAAAACAAAATGCCATACTTGTGAAAAAAGGGACTTCTATTAACCCTGGAGTAGCGGCACTGCTTGCTACGTTTGGTTATAGTTCCGTGCATGTTGTAAGACAGCCGGTTATTGGAATTGTAACGACAGGGAGTGAACTACTCGAAGTACATGAACAACTGAAAGAAGGGAAGATTCGAAATAGTAACTCCTATATGATCGCTGCTCAAATTGAACGAGCGGGCGGAGTTGTACAGTATTGTGGACAATTCGCTGACGATTTTGAGACGTGTTATAACACTGTAAAAAAAGCGATAAAAGAAGTTGATATATTAATTACAACTGGTGGCGTTTCAGTAGGAGACTATGACTATTTACCTGCTATTTATGAGAGATTACAAGCAAATGTACTTTTCAATAAAATAGCGATGCGACCAGGAAGCGTGACAACTGTCGCTGAGCTAGAAGGAAAACTATTATTTGGTCTATCTGGTAATCCTTCTGCTTGTTATGTCGGATGTGAATTATATGTTCGACCAGTCATTGGAACATACTTGCACAGGAAAGATCCGCACTTATTTCGAGCAGAAGCAATTTTACAGAAAGACTTTCCGAAAGCAAATCCGTTTACTCGTTTTGTAAGAGGGAATGTAGAACTTGTAGATGGCCAATTACAAGTTACACCAGTCGGTTTAGATAAATCTAGCGCAATTTCTTCACTTGCAGAAGCGAATGCATGTATCGTTCTGCCGGGAGGAACGAGAGGATTTGAAGCAGGAATAACCGTTTCGGTACTGTTATTAGAATCAAGCGCCGGAAGTGAGTGGCCGTGGGAAGAGCCGCTTCGATCATACAAGTAACAGAAAAATAGATTGCTAATTTATACAAAGATAAGAGGTGCAAGATGACACATACGTATTATGAAGTAATTGATACTCCTATTTTAATTGAAGATGTTACAAGTAAAGTAATTCGCCGTGAGTGCGGTGCAGTTACTACTTTTATTGGTACTGTCAGAGAATTTACGAAAGGACGTCGCACGCTTTATTTAGAGTATGTAGCTTATAAGACAATGGCGGAAAAACAGCTTGAGAAAATTGGTGCTGAAGTAGAAGCGAAGTGGCCTGGGACATATGTGGCAATTACACATCGCATTGGTACATTAAAAATTTCTGATCTTGCTGTTGTTGTTGCTGTTTCTACACCACACCGGAAAGCGGCCTATGAGGCGAATGAATATATTATGGAGCGTATAAAACAAATTGTTCCGATTTGGAAGAAAGAGTTTTGGGAAGATGGTGAGTCATGGATAGGGGATCAGTTAGAGAAAATAGCATATGGTAATGGCGAACCTGAAAAGGAGATGAGAACATGATTGAAGTACTATTATTTGCACATTTGCAAGAAGAAGCAAGTAAGTCGGTCTTGCAAATAGATTGTGAAAATATTTCAGTTTCTGAACTAAAGGAAGTTCTGATTAAGAAATACAATGTAGCAATTTCAAACGAGATAATGGTCGCCGTAAATGAAGAATACGCAAATGAGGATGACATCATTCAAACTGGCGACGTCGTAGCAATGATTCCGCCAGTAAGTGGTGGTTGATTCTTTTCAGCCTAATCATGTTAGGACGTGATTAGGCTGGAGAGAATGAATATAACTATGCATACATAGGAGGGAACAGGATGAAAAGTCCTAATTTTCAATTAAGTTTACAAACTTCTAATCTAGTTATCGGTTTTATGGTATGGGTCATTTTATCATCATTAATGCCTTATATTAAAGCAGATATTCCATTAACTGCGGGACAAATTTCTATGGTAACAGCAGTACCGGTTATTTTAGGTTCTATTCTTCGCATTCCAATTGGTTATTGGACGAATCGTTACGGAGCAAGAAAATTATTCTTTATTAGTTTTATTCTTTTATTATTCCCTGTCTTTTACATTAGTGTTGCCAATTCTATGATGGATTTAATTATTGGTGGCTTATTTGTAGGGATTGGTGGTGCTGTATTCTCTGTAGGAGTAACTTCTTTACCAAAGTACTTTCCAAAAGAGAGCCACGGTTTTGTAAATGGTATTTACGGAGTGGGTAACGCTGGAACAGCAATTACTTCATTTTTAGCACCTGTTATTGCAACTTCAGTTGGCTGGAGAACGACAGTACAGTGTTATTTAATTTTACTTGCAGCATTTGCACTTATGAACTTTTTATTAGGAGATCGTAAAGAAAAAAAGGTGAATACACCATTAATGGAACAAATAAAAGGTGTATATAAAAATGAAAAACTTTGGTTTTTATGTATCTTTTACTTTTTAACTTTCGGATCATTCGTCGCATTTACAGTATACTTACCAAACTTTTTAGTATCTCACTTCGGATTAGAGAAAGTAGATGCAGGTATGCGGACAGCTGGCTTCATCGTATTAGCAACAATTATGCGCCCGATTGGTGGTTGGCTCGGTGATAAATTTAATCCATTTAAAATATTAATCTTCGTATTTATCGGTTTAACACTTTCAGGTATTATCCTATCATTTATGCCAAGCATGAACGTATACACATTTGGTTGCTTACTAGTCGCATTTTGTGCAGGTATTGGCAATGGTACAATCTTCAAGCTTGTGCCAATGTACTTCTCTGAGCAAGCAGGGATTGTAAATGGTGTTGTGTCAGCTTTAGGTGGACTAGGAGGGTTTTTCCCGCCATTAATTTTAACATTACTATTCCAACTAACAGGTCATTATGCAATCGGATTTATGGCGTTATCAGAAGTAGCGCTTGCTTGTTTAATTATTACAGTGTGGATGTATAGTCAAGAGAAGCTGTTAGTGATGTTAAAGAATCATTAATAGAAAAAAGGGTGCCTAGTAGAGGCATCCTTTTTTCTACTTAAACAAACAAGAATGAATTGTCTTATGTATAACAAGGGCCTTTTCGTAAATAATGTTGTTTTATTACTTAAGAATTTTATCTTTATTGATTTTATAAGAATTTCCCGCATAATTGTAACAAAGGGAGATGATTCCAAGTTGAGTAAACAGAATATCAGCACAACAGTTTCAGGAGATTTGATTGTTACCCATCTAATTGGTCAGATTAAAACAGAGGATGTGTATGAATGGTTTAATGATTTTGAGCAGGTTTGTCAGCAATTTATTTCTGAAGGGCGGAAATACAAATTATTGGTAGATAGAAAAGAATACACGCCAAATCATTTTTCTGTTCAAAAAGTATGGAAAGATAAGTTCTTCAATGAAACCATTTTGAATCATAGTAAGGCAATTGCATTTCTTCTTGAAGAAGGGGAGATACTGAATTATTTACAACAATCCAATACGAAAGAATCTGTGGAATTTTTCGATGATTATGAACAATCGCTAATTTGGTTGAATGAATATCCAATGTAAAAAATGAATTGAAAGAGTTGCTCGTAATGTTGCAGTTATCATAACATTTACTTGTTTACAAGTTGCCGACACCATTCATTTTCTTCGCAGATTGCTTGTGCAGTTTCAAAAAAGAAACCAAAACAAAAAGAACAAACGCTTCTAAAAAACGTTTGTCCAAAGGTAATTACTATTTTGGCTAAGAAATAGATTATTATTTGTGAGTACGAGAAAGCTTTTTTATAAGTTTAGGAAGTATAGATGTTAATTCTTGCTTCATACGCTTTGTAGACGATGGATCTTTACCAGAAGTTGAAATAGTGACAATATATTCATTATTTCTTATAACGCCAGGTGTGTGAAACGATGATTCTGTACCATCGCTTACAACGTTAACCCACTGGAAATCGTGGGCGGCCTGTTTGACCATCATATTAACAGCATGTTGATTTGTAGCTGCATAAATAAGATGAGCATCTTTAATGTCATCATTACTAAAAGTTTTTTGCTTCCAAGTAATATAGGGAAGTTCTTTCATTTCCTCGCAAATCTCGGGGCTAATAACGGTGACGAAAGCGCCTGTATTTTTTAATCCAGACGCTTTTCGATATGCAATTTTACCTCCACCAATGATAACGACCACTTTATTATGTAGATTAAACATAAGAGGGTACATGCTATACATACACACATTCCTCCATTCGCTCTAATAATGCCAACTTCATATATGTATCAAACTTCAGGCAGTTACAAGTCGTAACGTGATCGTATTTTTTTGTATGCAATTTGATTTTTTGAAGCAATAATCCGGTAAAGAGAAGGTACGGCATGACATATACATGGGATGCGGCCGATGTTATAGTCTTGAGCTCAGCAGTAAAAGAGGGAGTTCCTTTCGTTAAAAAGGAGCACGATACTGGCATACTGAGTTTTCGTTCGACAGCTGCTCCGATTTGTTGTAACTCATGTATCGGCTGGGGGTCACTACTGCCTCTTCCTACGAGTAAAATACTACTACCTTGCATTGGAATAGTTTCACGTATTCTTTTCGCTACAAGTTCAACCATATGTGGATGCGTACTAAAAGGTGGTACAACTGAAAATGTTATATGTGGGTATTTCTTTTGTATTTGTTCTATTTCAAGAGGAATATCACGTTTATAGTGAGCTGCTGCAAATAATAAAACAGGTACAATCATTATTTCAGTTGCTCCCTCTAGTATTGTTTCTGTAACTGCATCCGAAATGGTAGGTGTTGTTAGTTCTAGAAAAGCTATTTTTTGAATTCTTTCGTTACGTTCTTTCATGACAGATTGAATAAAGCGAATAAATTGTTCATTGCCTTCTTGCAGGCGACTACCGTGTCCAACATATACAATTCCTTTCATCGTAGCACCAAATCTTTCTTCATAATAATGTCTTGTAATTGCTCATCTACATTATGTAATCCGACTTTATTCGCATAGTGTAAAGTTGGAACGTCGGTATACGAGAAGGGAAGAGTAAGAATATCAATAAAACCAAGTCGTTTTATTTCTGATAAAAAAGTATCAATTGAGGCACGCCCTTCAAACACAATGCTATCCCATGAGAATTCAGAAAGTATACGAGAATGAACTTCATCGAAACGATGATCAATTGTATACTCATGAGTCATCATATAGGAGCCAGCACCAATTTTCTCTTGAATAAAAGCAATTCGGTTAATATTTCTGCCTAAATAAACAGTTGTATGGGAAGAGAACTTTGCTTGTTTACTTAGTAGCCCATATTGCATAAGTTTTTCTTGAGTGGCAACATTCATGTGCTGCAGCTCTGCCTGTAAGGAACGAATATCTTTCTGGTATTTACTACATGCTTGCATCAAGATTTCTACACTTTCAGCTGAACAAAAAACAAGGCGATCAACGTTAAAAATTTCATTGATTTGTTCAAGTGTTAATGTATATTCTTCCTTTTTGAAAGTTGGAATTTGATATATTTCTGCACCGGTTTCTTGTAACCTTTGCTTCATTACACTTGTTTTATTTGTTGCAGATGCAAATAAAACTTTTTTACCATGTAATGGTTTACGTTCTTTCCAAGCGATTTGATTACGTAAGGAAACGACATCACCAACAATCGTCATGGAAGGGTTAGAAATATTTTCGGTTTTGACGTTATGAACAATGGTTGCTAGAGTCCCTGTGACAACGCGCTGTTTCCCAGTTGTACCCCATTCAATGACTGCTGCGGGTGTATCTTCTTTTTTTCCTGCTTGTAGTAAGTTTTCACAAATGGTAGGTAAGTTTTTTATACCCATGTAGTAGGCGATTGTGTCGCTATTGTGGGATGAATTATATTTTCCATAATCGGCCAAAGGACCTTTTGCATGTCCAGTTAGTAAAGTGACGCTATTACTGTAGTTACGGTGGGTGAGGGGGATACCTGCATAGCTACTAGCGGCGATGCTAGATGTAATACCTGGTACAATTTCATACGGAATGTTCGCAGATGCTAAAGTTTCTGCTTCTTCACCAACACGACCAAAAATAGAGGGATCTCCACCTTTTAAGCGTACAACGGTTTTTCCTTCTTTCGCAAATTGAAGGAGGTGGGCGTTAATCATTTCTTGTCGCATAGTATGATTTTTCGGCATTTTTCCGCAATAAATAAGTTCGCATGTTTCTTTTGTATAATGAAGAAATCTAGGATTTAATAAGCGGTCATATAAGACGATATCTGCACGCTTTAAGCAGTCTATCGCTTTTTTTGTAATAAGCCCTTCATCACCTGGTCCTGCACCAACTAAATATACATATCCGTTCATATTCACACCTCATCTATTTTTATTTAAAAGGAAGCCAGGGGAGGCTTCCTTTTGTAAATTACATGTTGATATAAATGTCACCATCAATAACTTCTACTTCGTACGTTTGAATACAACCGTCATCAGGTTTTTGAACTTCACCCGTTATTAATGAAATTTTCCAATCATGTAGTGGACAAAATACGAATTCTCCAGATACAATTCCTTCAGCTAATGGACCGTTTTTATGAGGACAACGATTTTCTACAGCGCGAATATCGCCATTTGAAAGGCTGAATAGGGCGATAGACGTACCTTTCATTTGCACCTCTTTACCAATTTGAATAGGAAGGTCTTCCGCACGCATAATTTTTATTTTTTCTTTCGTTTGTAACATATACTGCACGCTCCTTATTTTACAGTTTCTACTTCATACATCGCTTTTAATGAATTCGTTTCTAGTGCTTGTCCCCATGCTTCCGTATATGTGCTACGAGCTGTTTGGAAACGCTCATTTAACTTAGTGACCATATTTGTATCTTGCAGTATTTCTTTTATATGATCGAAGCCTAATCGTTCTGTCCAGTAGGCAGTGCGTTCTCCGTAAATACCAGTTTCACGATAATATTGCATGTAAGCTGTAGCGATGCGAAGAACATCATCTTCAGTAGGGACAATCATTACAAAATCAGCTTCACGCACTTCCGTACCACCATTTCCGCCGATATATAGTTGATATCCATTTTCGACACAAACAACGCCAAAATCTTTCGTAAGTACTTCCGCACAGTTACGTGGGCAGCCCGTTACACCCATTTTCATTTTATGAGGTGTATCTACCATTTCTAATGATTGTTCGAGTAGCATACCAAGCCCTAATGAATCTTTCGTACCGAAACGACAGAAACGAGAACCAACACACGATTTTACATTACGAAGTGATTTTGAATACGCATATCCAGAAGTCATATGTAAGTCAGCCCATACGTTAGGTAAATCTTGTTTCTTAACACCATATAAACCGATGCGACTTGCGCCTGTAATTTTCACAAGAGGAACATCATACTTTTTCGCAACTTCAGCAATTTTCATTAAATCATCTGCAGTTGTAACGCCTCCGTACATACGTGGAATAACAGAGAATGTACCATCATGCTGAATGTTACCATTCATTCTTTCATTAACGTAACGGGATGATTTATCATCTTCATATTCTTCTGGAATCGCCATACGTAAATAGTAATTTAAAGCAGGACGACATTTCGAACATCCGTCTTCATGTGCAAAACCGAGTACATTTCGTACTTCTTTTGGCGATTTTAAACCTTTCTCATGAATCGCTTCTACGACTTCATCACGTGATAAAGTTGTACATCCACACATACCGGCAGATTGTGCTGAGGCATCAAACGCATCTCCAAGTGTATGAGATAAAATTTGTTCTACAAGTGGACGACATTTACCACAAGAACCGGCGGCTTTCGTGCAGCCTTTTACTTCTTCAAAAGTCGTTAACTCTTGTTCTAAAATGGCATGTACGATTGTGCCTTTCGTAACACCATTACATCCACAAATCGTGTCATCCGCACTCATTGTAGCAACGTCAAGTTCACATTCTTCACCAGCTTTGTGAAGAATGGAAGCAGGTGTATATTCTTGTATATCTTCTTCTTTCTTTAACATACTAAAGAGGCGTGTACCATCAGCTGTGTCACCATATAAAACGATACCGGCGACTTTATTGTCACGAATTAATACTTTTTTATAGGAACGTTTACATTCATCAAAGATGGATATTGCTTTCGTTTGATCATCTTCATAGATTTGGCCAGCAGAGAATAAATCACAACCTGCAACTTTTAATTGCGTACCGACGATGCTGCCTGTATATCCATCAGTTTGTAAATTCGTTATATGTTTTGCTAATATTGCACCTTGTTCATATAGAGGAGCAACAAGGCCATAGGCGATACCGTCATGCTCTGCACATTCACCAACGGCATAAATGGATTCATCATTTGTTAGCATATAGTCGTTGACTACAATACCGCGATTTACAATTAAACTAGCATCTTTTGCTATTTGCGTATTCGGGCGTATCCCGACTGCCATTACAATTAAATCACAATCTACAACTTCACCATCTTCAAATTGAATGCCCTCAACATGGTCTGTACCAAGAATTTTTACCGTTTTCTTTTCCATGAGAAATTTCATGCCTTGTGCTTCTAAATCTTCACGAAGGAGAGAAGCTGCTTTTGTATCTAGTTGTTGCTCCATTAAGCTCGGCATTAAATGAACAACATGTACGTTCATTCCTAAATCAATAAGACCTCTTGCGGCTTCTAAGCCAAGTAACCCACCGCCGATGACAACGGCTTTTTTCTTATCTTTAGCAGTATCAATCATAAATTGTGTATCTTCAATTGTTCGAAATCCTGTCACACCAGGAAGGGTAGAACCTTCAACAGGTAAAATAAAAGCACTAGAACCTGTTGCGATAATGAGTTTGTCATATGTAAGAGTACGATTCTTTTCTGTGATAATGATTTTTTCTTCTCGGTTAATACTTTGAACTCTTTCGTTTGTATACAAGGTTATTTCATTTTCTTCGTACCAACTGTAGTCATTCATAATGATATCTTGCATATTTGTTTTGCCTTGTAAAACATGAGAGAGCATAATGCGATTATAGTTTGGATGTGGTTCATCTCCAAAAATAGTAATCTCATATGAATCACTATCATGTTTTAATATTTCTTCCATACAGCGTATGCCAGCCATACCATTTCCGATCATAACTAAACGTTTTTTCATATTCATTTCCCCTTTTTATGTGAAATGTTGAACAAAGTATATTATGTTTCTATTATAGAAAATAAAAAAAGAGGGAGATGTGATATTTATCACATCTTAATAATGATTCACAAATTGTTAAAATTCGGATTTATGTGGAGAGATAAGTGAAAGGGAATTTTTTATATGGGTAGGTGGGGGAGTGAAGAGACCCGCACCTAATTAAATAATAGTAAGCTGCCCAATGAAATGATAGGGGAAGTGTGACTATTTCTTACACAATGAAAAAGCAGGACATGAGCATGTATACTCATGTCCTGTGCTTTATCTATGCTTTCGTAATTGCACGTGGAAATAAAATGTTATTCTCTAAATGTATATGCTCAAATAAATCAGATTCTAGAGCTTCAAGACGTTGGTAAACAAGTCGATAAGTGCCACAAGCTCCTTCTGGAGGAGTAAAGTCATTTGTCACTTTACGAAGTTCTTTAATAATATTGCCAGCGTGGTTATGTTCATTCTCTAACTCATCCACTACTTTACGTAATTTTGCATAGTTTTCATCAGTTGGATGTTGTTCGAATTCTAAAATTAATGGGAAATCTTCTGTTTCTTCTTTAATTAAATGCTGTTCTAATTCCATCTTAAGTTCATGAAATAGCTTATGAATTTGAGCTAAATGAGGCTGACTAGCTCCATGGACGCGTAATACTTTCGTTACATACGGACTTAATTGTGGCAACTCTTCATTTAAATAGCGATGGTGCTTATTTATAACATAATCAATCAATTCGCGATAAGATGCATTTTTCCAATCAATTTCAGACTCGTTTAATAGTTTTGTTTTATCATAAAGCGTATTTAACTCTGTAAGTACTTCTGTTGCTGATAAATTTCTTTCATTAATTGCATCAATAAGTGGTTTATTACCACCACAACAAAAATCTATTCTATATGATTTAAAAAGATCACTAGCTTTCGGAAATTGTGTAACAATCTCACCGACAATAGAAGTTTCAGTAAATGTATGTTCCATATGAATGCCTCCATAAAGTTTAATGTGATAACTAAACCAAGAATAGCAATATATTAAAATCAATGTGGTGATATAAATCACTTATTATGTGTCAGTTTTGAAAATAAACGGAATATATGTTGTTAAAAATGGTCAGGTCCAACTAATAGAACCACCTCAAGGTGGATTTGGTGAACAATCATTTGTATATTCAAAATGGAAAAGTAATTCGTATGGAAGAGCGAAAAATTCGGTTAATATAATCAAATTTGAATTTTGTTAAGAAATGGGACTACAAGCATCAATAATTATATGGGAAAAAGAGCGTTATCACTGAAATAAAAAAGCCCTGCACACAGGGCATCTAAAAAGATACCTTAGCAATAATAACGATTTTGGGGACGTATTAGCTAAGGTATCTGGATGGATGGTTGCATACTAAGTATGCAGTCAAGAGCATTGTTGAATGTATTGGGTTATTCAACAAATTAAGAATAACACGAAGTTTCTGTTAATTCATCTGGTAAATTTGTCTAAAAAAATGCCTTTATAAAAGTTTTTCACCTAAGAAATGGATGCGTGGATCTTAACAAAAGCGTTATTTTAGCTAAAAGAGCATCTAACATAAGTTAAATACTCTTTGACTTAAAATAAATCTTCAGATGTATCTCTAATTGAATAGTTCTCACTAAAATTTACAATAGCAGAAATCTTTTGTTTTTTATCGTCAGCAACATGTCCGAATAGGTAAATCTCATGTGTTCTATATTCTTCCGGAGGCTCAACTTTTTTTATTACAATATCAAGAGTCTTCTCTTTTTTAAAGTAACCAATTGTAACTAGTTCAGCAGTTTTTTTTACTGTGGGCCATTCTTCACTGTATTCTTTTGGAATGGATTGAGCCGATACAAAATGTATAAATATAATCGGAATAGTTAGAAAAAACATACTTACAATTACGTAGCGTAATAATTTTCTTGCCATCAAGTGTCACACCTACCAATAATGTTTTATTTAATCAATCTAACAGTTTGTTATATTAAACCAGAATTAACCAATTAACTATCTATTTAGGTGACAATAGTATTACGAATTTGTAAGGTTTATTAAAAAAGAGCTTAATAGAAAGTCGAACAAAATAGTTATTTTGGAGGGGGACTCAATAGAAATCTTTTGAAAATTGAAATTCATTAAAAAGAGCACTATTAGAATAGTGCCCAACTTCAATTTGCAGGAGTATTATGAGGAAACTTAAGTAGGTGGCTTAAGTTTCTCTGTAATAATTATGAATTTATGATAAGGAAAATGTTTATATTTTAAAGTAATGTTGAGGGATATTTGTAAGTAGTGAAATCTTCTTTGAAGATATCTTCAACTAATTGAATCGTTTCTTCATCATAAAAACTATCATAGGTCGGATGCCTTGGGAATAAGGGATCTGTAATATCACCATCTGCATAGTTACCTTTGTAATTTGCTAGATTACTTTGGTGATGCCACGAGTTTATTAATCCGTTTAATGGAGATTTTTTTAAACAATGTTTGTCTTCTAAGATAGACAGATGGGTAGAGAATTTTTCAAGGTAAATGTAATTTGTAACGAACTCTTCTTCTCCTTGTATATATTGAGGTGTGAAGTGTGGGTTTACACCTTCAAAATTTGGTGCATGCGCTTTTAAATAATATAAATACAGTTTAAAGGAAATCTTTTTATTGCAAGATTCATCACCATAAAGATAACGACGGATTGGCTTCCACTCAGTGGATTCGTAATATGGCGCTGGTATAAGAGAAATAAAGGAACTTACAGCTCTTTTGAAAGGGTTTCTTACCAATTTATACGTGTCTTTTTCTTTTGCTTGTAATGCGTTGGCTAAATCAGTGAAATATGGTATGGAATTTTTATAAATTTCAAATTCATAGTTATGAACAAATGGGCTATATTTTACAACTTCTTTAAACAAATTAATGTGATAAAAGAACCAATATGCGAGTGAAGTGCAGCCGCTTTTTTGGCTCCAAAATAAGATTAAAGGGAAATCTTTGTGAAAGTGAGGGGGACGCCCATACTTGGCTATAAAATCATAAATATTTGTGATAAGCATATTTAACCTCCATTCACTTTGTATACTTTTCTTAGTGTATTGAGGGAATACTGAATATATGAAAATAAGCCATGAAAATGTCTGAATAATTTAAGAGAAATAACTTTTCATAAAAGCGTTATTTGAATAATTATGGATTGTGTTGATTTATAGATACAATAATTAATTTGGAAAACATAAATCTGGAAATAACAATTGATATTCTGGCATTAATCGAAGATCGCTAGTTAAGTTTGCATAATGTAGATAATTTTCTTCTAATTTAGCTAGTGTTACAAGATGATGAGTACCCAAACCATTCTGGGCGCTATGTTTAGAAAGAGTAGGACCAATCTGTAGTTTCCGGTCCTTCATAGCGTTGTTCCATGGACTGTAAAAGAACTTTAAAATGAAAGCAGGATACTTGTAAATAGTAAACGAATAGAACGAGTTATGTCTTCCTACTGAATAGTTACCATGCGAATAATTATGAATTAATCTACCGCCGTTATAAATGGTAAGAGGACTAGGCTGAATTACTATTCCATGAAAACGTTGTTTGACAAGTGGAATTCCATATCTCGGTTTAGTGTAGGCATGCATAGGGTCATCTACCATTAAAATAGTTCTAATGGAATACATCTTTCTTTTTAATTTAGTAAGTGATGAAAAAAACTCTTCTTTATTAGAACAGCAAAGAAATTCAGTGGTATTCAACACCATTTTCCAGCCCGTAATTTCTTTTTCTATGTTCATTACTTCTTGATCAACTAATACGGCATCAAACTCTAATACTTTTGAATCACGGATTTCCCAATGAGGTGCAAATAATTTACATATTTCAACCGAGCGATCAGTAGACCCACGATTAATAAGAATACCATGATCAAATAATTTTGTGTGGTGCATTAACCACCATGGGAGTAGATACTCTTCATTGTAGAAATGGGAAATTAAAGTTGTATTCATAAAGAGTCCTCCTTTCAAAATTTTGTGGAATATATCCTTATCTAGTATAATATGCTACTTGATCTAAAAAGTTTTCTTTAAAAATTATAATGGATGTTGAGATTTAAAAACACTCAATGAAAGAATATAGCCCACCATGTTCTGAATAATGCAATCCAACCAATCTAAGTAATATGTATTCCAAAATTTTCATAATTACTCCTTTTAGATATAAAGTGCTCAATGAAGATGGATTTTATAAATTTGTTACAAAATAATCTTTTTCTAATAAGAAAATCACTAAAATATGAGAAAATGATATAACAATATCTATAAATATAGTCCTACTGGCAGAATCAGCGGACATCGAACTATAAGAGCATTAGTAATATTGCTCTGTAGTTCGGTGTCCGCTTTTTTGTTTTTATTAACAAAATATATAAGGGTTGTTTTTATATATGGTGCAATTAACTTTTTCGCCTAAAATTGATCGCAAAGCAACGCAGGCTCGTTTAGAAGAGATTCTTGAAAATGTTCGTATTTATAGACAATTTGGGATGATTAGAAATGAGATGAAGGTTACAGCATCTAGCGAGGTAAGATATCATGGTCCAACAAATATGGTAGGGAAGCCAGCAGAAGATATTGCTTTAGCAAATGTTGGTATGAGTGAGCGTACGTATAGACGAAATAGATCTAGTGCTTTTTATAAATTAGCTTTTGCTCTTAGATTAGAAGTATATGAGACTGAAGAAACTGGAGGTAATGAATAATGAATTTTGTTCAGCAGATACGTGATCCAGAAGAAATACAGCAGCTAAAAGAGTATTTTAAGGAGAAGTGTGCACGAAATTAAATTTTATTCATTATGGGAATCAATACAGGCTTGAGAATCTCTGACATTTTAAAATTGAAGGTAGAAGATGTAAAAACGAGTCATATCTCTATGAGGGAAAAGAAAACAGGAAAACAAAAACGTATTCAAAATACTGCAGCATTAAAAAGAGAACTGAAATGGTTTATAGAAGAAAGAGAAGATTATGAATACCTATTACAAAGTAGACAATGAAAGAATCGTCCTATCGGTCGTAGTATGGAATATAAGATATTAAGTATAGCCGCAGCAGAGTTTAGTTTAGATGAAATAGAACGCATACGCTAAGAAAGACGTACGGGTACCATATGTACATGCAAACGAAAAACATAGCACATTAATCATGGAGATATTCAGTCACTCTTCAGAGAAGGTCATGTTACGTTATATAGGTGTAAATCAAGATGCAATAGATAAAGCAATGACTAGGTTTGAAATCGAATCATTGCTTTTTTCTTTTTAAATCTAGGGGTACCGTCACCGTTTTTGAAAACCCCCATGCTAAGAGCATACAAAAATTTATACAGTTTTTGGATAATTCAGTAACAAAGGAGAACCCGAAAACCTGCGTCAGGATAGGAATGTATAAAATAATGCATAAATCTGTAGAACAAAAAAAGGAAATTCCTTTGTCAGAGGATGGGCCCACCTTTCCTTGTTATCGATAATGAGACGTCATGTTAGCTTAACATGAATATAATATAAAAAAGGAATTTATAAGATTTGACGAGAATAAAATTGTATTAAAAGGATATCGGAGGTTTTTTATGAAAATCGTAGGACAGCAAATATATCTTCGACTTTACAAAATTTCTGACGCGAGCGAGTTAGCTAACTTACACACTAGAAATCGCGAATTTTTTCAACGAGTTTGTCCATTACTCCCAGAAGTCTTTTATACAGAAGAACATCAAAAAATGCGCATTGAACGAGCATTAAAAAAGAAAGCTGAAGATCAAGTTTACGCTTTTGGAATCTTTTTAAAAGCAACTGATAAACTTATCGGAGACATTTCATTAACTCAAATTGCTAGGGATCCCGCCCAAAGCTGTTATACGGGATTTACCTTAGATAGGGAGCATAATTCAAGGGGCTATACAACAGAGGCTCTTCGACTTGTTGTAGACTTTGCATTTAGAGAATTAAAACTACATAGAATTGAAGCAGGAGCTATGCCTAGCAATATAGCATCTATTCGTGTATTAGAAAAAGTAGGATTTAAAAAAGAAGGTATAGCTAAAGAAAATGTAAAGATTAATGGCAAATGGACAGATCATCAAATATTAGCTATCATCAACAGCCTGGATGTATAAGCACATTTCACTTCCGATAATGAGACGTTATGTCAACCTAACATGTATAGGATATACACTGTTCCTTATTCAACTAAATGGCAGGTTAGTTGAAGTGTATTTTGGTTAATATAGGAATTTTTGGATGCCCCCTAGAATATAAAAAATATAGATTGTATTATAGGAGGTATATAATGAAACAAAACATTTATGATAATCCGTTTTTCTTTAAAAATTATAAGTCATTACGTGAAAATGGATTTACCTTTAATGATTTTGTTGAACAGCCAGCAATTAAATCTATAATTGCTAATCTTACAGATAAGTCTGTATTAGATTTGGGATGTGGAACTGGTCATTTTTCTATGTACTGTGTAGAAAATGGTGCCTCGAAAGTTATAGGAGTGGACATCTCAAGAAATATGATTGAACAAGCTGAAATGTATAACAAAAACGAAAAAATAGATTATATGTGTGTACCAATAGAAGAACTTAATTTGCCAAATCAAAAATTCGACTTAATAACAAGTTCTTTAGTTATACATTACATAGAAGATTACTCACATCTAATTAAGAAAATAAGAGATCTGTTAAAAAATGATGGTGAATTTATCTTTTCAACAGAACATCCAATAGTAACAGCTCGAAAGGAAATGAATAATTGGTTTAAGGATAATAATGGAAACAGATTGCATTGGGCATTAGATAATTATCAAGAAGAAGGAAAAAGAGAGGAACATTGGTGGATAGATGGTGTTGTTAAATATCACAGAACAATTTCAACATTAATTAATACTCTTATAGACAACGGTTTTGTAATTGAGAAAATTATTGAGCCAGAGTCAACTCCAACAGGATTAGAAAAAATGCCAGAATTAATAAATGAAAAACGGAGACCATCTTCTATTATCATTAAATCAAGAAAATATTGAGGTTAAACCCTCGTTGATTAACTTCCACTTTCGAGAATTATGTAAATAAGCTGTCCATATGGGCAGCTTTATTTTATGTTCCCGCATAGCGTAGGTTATTTTGAAAAATGCTGGTGGTATCCCTCCCTATACAGCTACTCATAATTTTTGTACTGTGTAACTCAAAAGAGAAAGTTAAATAAAATTAATGATAGCAAGGGATTCAGTGATAGGATCAGTTACACACAATATAAGATAAGGGTAAGTCAATTATTTATATCTTAATATTATGCTATAAACAAGAAAGTGGTGGTTGTGATGAGGGAAAGATGTCCGGTTTGTCAAAACTCTATTGAGGAACCCCAATTAGTAGGAGTGGGAGGGGGACGTGCAGAGCAATATAAATGTGAGAATTGTGGCACATTTTCCATGATTGAAGAAGCGAGAATCGAATTAAATGTAGAGCAGAAGAGAAAACTTTCTGCAATTTTAAGAAAGAGAAACATTAGAGGGATGGGAAAAATAATGATTTTTCTTAATCGACCAGATGAAAATCTTTCAGAATTTCCGTATCCTATTTATCTTTTAGCGGATCTATTAAGTGAATATCCAGATAGTGCTTCTGATAGATTGGATGAGTCATTAATAAACTTAGCTAAATTGTCAAAATTTCCAGGTGACCCATTATATATTCGTGAATCAGATAAATCTCTATTTTTTGTACAGAGTGTTCATTTGTTGGAAATGAAATATATAGCGAACCAATTATTTCAGGACGAATTAATTGAGATATCTAAGCTATCTGCAGCAGATTTTCCTGCACATATTACAGTTACAGCAAAAGGGTGGAATCGTATTGCAGAATTAGAAAAGGAAAGAGAAGCGGATACTAAGCAGGTGTTTGTCGCTATGTCATTTAGTCCAAAAATGGATAGTCTATATCAGAATGCAATTGCAACGGCTGTAAAAGAAGCAGGTTATGAGCCTATTCGAATTGATAAAGTGGAACACAATAACAAAATTGATGATGAGATTATAATTAAAATAAGACGAAGTAAATTTATAATTGCAGATTTTACTGAACATAGAGGTGAAGTCTATTTTGAAGCAGGATATGCAATGGGACTTGGTAAACCTGTAATATGGACTTGCAGGGAAAATGACTTAGCAAATCTGCATTTTGATACTAGACAATATAGCCATATTGTTTGGAAAGATGAGAGGGAATTAAAAGATTCATTACTTAATAGAATAAGAGCTACAATCAATTAAAGAAAGGTGGCAGATTCGTGATCGCTTTTTTGCAGTAAATGTGCCGGTCGTTTTGGAGTTAACGTGATATATTTGTATTGTGAGAAGTGGACGAAAACATTGCTCATAAAATTCCTCTGAAAATGGATCTTCATAACTGGTGGTGATGGTTGCAGGCTGGATGAATGGTTGTTCTTCATTTCACATTCAATTGCAATTTACGTTGTATAAACGGAGAAGGGGTTTTGCTCTTCTTTTAGTTACTTAATATTGCTGAAACAGATAAATGTAAATAAGATTAGGTGATTGGAAGAAGAATAAAACTTCATTTACCATAATTGAAATGCAAATGTAATACTTAATGAAAAAGCATCTATTCGGGTGCTTTTTATTTTGGAGGGATGAAGGATGGATAAAGCCAAATTAACTAAACCAGCACAAGCGGTTATAATTGGTACATTCATTTCAATGTTAGGACGGGATCTTGTAAATGAACGTATCGATAAAAAGAAATTAGAAAGTGTTATTCCAATCTTTAATGAGTTGGAAGATATACAACGCCAAAGTAAAAAATTCGATAACTGGGTGTTCAGATTTTGTTGTACCGGTCATTATTAATACAATAGAAATAATAAAAAAGATAACGGTAGGACGACCATATTGTTTTGCTTTTCCATTTTTCTTAAAGAATGAAAAGGATATATAAGATTAAAAGCAAATAGAAATAATACGCCACCAATATTACTCAAAATAGCCATTTTCATACTTCCATTTGCAAGATTTTCTCTATTGATTATATAGGAACTTATTGGATAATACACGTTTTATATTCATTTCGAAAATTAATATTTTTAATAGATATATATATATATATAAACAATTAATGTGAATATAAAGAAAAATAGATATATTTCCTATTACTTTTTTAAAGAGATTTCATAAATTATAGTATATCGATTGAAAGGAGGAGATTTGAATGGAATTTCAATTGTTAGTGAATTGTATATTACAAGAAGGTAATGCGTACTTTTTAGTAACGAAGGTAGACGATGTGATTACGTTAAAAGTACCGATTACAGCAGGAGTAGCAGCATTATTTTTAGCTTTTGGTGTACCAAGATGTTCTTAATTTAAATCTCTATAGTAGAAAGAGGAGGACAAGCCTCCTCTTTCTACTATTACATAATTATTTTATGTAAACTATAATGGTGTTTTATATTAGCACGTTTAAAATGGACATGCATATACTATAATGTTTCATTGGCGTATGTGATGAACGATAGTTTTGATAAGTGATATTCTTTTAAGTTATGAAAATAAAAGAGGTGCTATTATATATGAAAAGAAGAACATTAGATATTCCAGTTACATTGCGAAGAGAGTGGTTTTTAATAGAGTTAGCTCATTTAACGAAAAAATATGGAATTGAAATTGCAACTAGCAAAATGGAAGCCGCACCATTTTTAAGGGATCAAGTTACGGAATCAAAAATAGGAGCAGGGCTACAATACGATAAATATGATGATGAGTATATAATTGAAATGTAAGTAATACATGGCACAAAAAGAAATGCTTAATAATACTAGTCTTTTAAAAGAGTAACACTGATAAGGAATTACGCTATAAAAAATTATAAAATAAAGCAGATTCTATATATAGAATCTGCTTTATTATGAAATATTTTTAATCAACTAGCCTCTTTCTAATATTTTTCCTACATATTTCTCTTGAGTGATTCCAAAAGATTCACGAAGAATGCGAGCATATTCTTTAGAACCTATTGGTCGTTTATTTTTTGTGCCTTTAAAGGTTTCTGTATAATTTTTTTTCGTTAATGATATGTGACCATAATCAGTTAATTTACAAGTGATAGCCCCTTTATTAAAAGGCGATTCGTTATGCTCTACAATTACTTTTTGAATGTTATTCACTTTTTTCTCATCTATTGGATCTATAGTGAAAGCATAGCCTATTTTCCATTCGTTTGAAGGTTCAGATTGTAAGAAACTTGTAGATTCGCCGTTTGCGCCTTTTCGCATTTCTAAAATATGTGTACCTTTTCGGGTATTTCGTTTGTAAATTCGATATTCTCCCGTTTGAGAAGATATGATTTCGCCATTAAAAGGGACTGGTTGTAAAGGGAGATGAGATGCAAAACCTGCATCCACAATATAATCTGTATGATCATGACTTAAAATGATAATGACATGACCATCATCAGGTTTCCATTTATTATCGTAAAGATCGTATACAGTACCAGCTACTTTGTATACTTGAAACCCACAATCAATTAAAAAGTAATACAATAAGGAATTTAATTCATAACAAAGACCGCCTCTTTTTTGAATAAGTAACTTTTCTACTAAGTTATTTTTTGAAATGTTTTTAATAGTACCAGCCATAATATCAAGATTTTCATAGGGGAAAATCATTCCCATTTTTAAGAGGACTTCATCTAAATCATCAAATGTTAGTTCTTTTGCGGGAATTTTTAATCGTTTAAAAAACTCCTTTTGTAAATTGGTCATCATAAAGCATTCTCCTTTCTTTTTACAGAATTTTCTTCTGCTTACCGATAGGTTAGTACTTCTAAAAACTTAATTCAAGTCTGCGAAAATTATCATAATATATGTTTCTGGAAATATGATTTTATATTTTGAAATTTCAGTTAAATATTTAGTCATAGGAAAGTCTTACAATACAAGCTCCTTTTAAATTCGTTTGTATGTAATGAAAAGAAAATACATATCTTCATTATGTTTTTAAATAAATAATTAGTAATAAAATGTTTTTTTACTAAAATTTTTTCAAGATTTGTATGCTTTATATAAACAATCATGATTTGAAAAACATCTTGATGTAGTGAAGTTAACAATTATTGAGAAATTTTTTTGTCGTGTTTACTCAAAAGGAAGAGATGGAAACGAAGAGAATAACGTGAGTTAAGGAAGAGGGTGTACGAGTAATCACCTGAATATAGGGCTAACATCTTTTTCAAATAAAAAGATTAGCTATTATTAAGGGAGAAAATATAAATTATTACAAAGAGCACCTTCTTTCAAAAAAAAGTGGGGGGAGTAACATGCGATTAATGAGAAGATGTGTTGCCTTACTAATTATATTTTTTATCATGGCTCCATCGATTAGCACAAATGTAAGGGCAGAAGTTGTAAAAGAGCTTGGAAAGGGGTTTCCTGATACAGAAGTATTTACACCTGGCGATTGGTTTTTAGGACAAAAACCAACTAATTATGATGAGAATAAGCCTCCAATTCTCTTTGTACAAGGCAGAAATGGTAATGCGGATAGTTGGTATGGAAAGACTGTATATCACGATATAAATGATATGTATGACTATGCTTTGAAAGCGGGATATCAAACGGTATTTATTCAATTATATGATGCGGCAGGGAAAGGATCGGCTAGTCAGTGGGACAACGGAAAATTGTTAGCACAAAAACTGGAAGAAATATATAATCATTTCGGTAAAAAGGTTACTATTGTAGCGCATAGTAAAGGTGGTATAGATACACAAGCGGCATTAGTTGGATATGGTGCGAATCGATTTGTTGGGAATGTTATTACACTTGCGACACCACATCACGGCTCAAATTTAGCGGATTTATCATATAGTTGGTGGGCAGGTTGGCTTGCTTCTATATTAGGTCAAAAAGATGATGGTACGTACGCGTTACAGATAGGGGAAATGGCAAAATTTCGTTCAACGATAGATAATAATCCAGCAGTTAAATTAAACCGTTACTATACGGCTACTGGGACTAGCTGGGGACCAGTATTTTCTGCGTTATCTATGGGCGGATTATATTTGTCATCGTACGGCTCGAATGATGGATTAGTAAATGAATGGAGTGCTAAGCTACCATATGGCACACATTTATTTACAGATTCCAAATTTGATCATGACAATATACGAAAAGGATCAGCTGTTTTCGCACGAATTGAACCATATTTACGTACTGCAAATGTAGGCGTGCCACCTTTAGTAGCACCAAGTAATAGTTCAGAAGAAAATATAGAGCAATTAAATACAACTTCTAATCAAAATATTTTAGGGGGAGAATTGCCACAAAGTCAGTGGATAGAGCAAGCTGTGGCGGTTGATAAAAAGGCAGAAGGAATGGTTTCTGTATTAACAGCTGCTTCTGATGTAGAAATACAACTAATATCTCCAAAAGGAAAAGTGTATACAAATAAAGATAGTACGATAACTACTGGTGAAGGTGAATCTTTCTTTAATGGGGCAACAATTAGTACATTTAAATTTGACAAAATGGACGTAGGAGAATGGAGAGTTAAAATGATGGCGAAGCAGTCGAAAGATGCATACTTAATTGTAAGCGATCACAAAAGTGGCGCGCCATTCGTTCTTCAAATGCCAACAAAAGTCAAAATTAACAAATCAGAGTATAAACTGAAAAAATCACCTGCGGCACCTGAAATGAAAGGAAATCTTTCCATAACAGTAAGAGTTGTTAATAAAGAAGGGAAGCTAGTCTCTGAATTTAATGAATTACAAAATGTTAATACAAATACATTTACAGGTGCTTTGAAGGACATAAAGCAACCAGGGGTATATAACGTTACGATGGATATAAAAGGGATAAATAAAGAAGGAAAACCTTATAATCGTACGATTGTTAAGTCGGTTTATGTGGAGAAGTAAGAGTGAATAGATTTTGATATGAAAATTGCCGAAACCTTGTGTTAGAAGGGGACGGCAATTTTTTATGTTTATTAGGTTAACAGAATAATGAAATAGGGGTTTACGTTCTATAATGGGAAAGAACCACCAAAAGGAACAGTTATAAACTCAGTTTTCCAGAAAGTACCGTAAGCTGGCTTTGATGGTTTATGTGAATCGTGGCAGGAACATCTTTTATACGAGTTTGAAGAACGATAGTATGAACCCAATATATTACCTCCTGATGATTAATAAATGTAAGATATATAGTAGTATATGTAAATGAACTACTATTGGCATGTATGCCTATCCTGTATAAGGTGGTAGATTTGGAATATAAAGCACTCAAATGGTGAAATATAGTTTATTAGAATAATATGTATAACGATTTTTGAAGACGAAAAAATTAATAATTTGGTAGAAAAATGAACTGAAGTTCTAAATAAATTGAATTATTGATGAAACGCTTATTATACGAATTGCACCTGAAAAAGTAGCATTGTTATTTTTTGGTGCGATAATGTTGTCGTTTAGCGAATTGCTCCTATTTAAACGTTTGTATATTAGAGTCTTTATTCGTTACTTTTTATTTGTGCAGTTGGGCAGGAAGAAGACGAAAGGTATCGAATTCATTTACATAGGAAGCATTGTTTGCTTTTGGTGTGAATAATAGTTAAAGATACGTTGAAATATTTAAAACTGTAACGAAAGAGCTATTAAATAATAGAGGGAGCAACTTACATGGAAAATATATTAAAGGTATCTTCAAAATCAAGTCCAAATTCAGTTGCAGGTGCAATAGCAGGTGTACTAAGAGCAAATGGCAATGTGGAAATCCAAGTAATTGGGGCAGGTTCTTTAAATCAAGCAATTAAAGCAATTGCGATTGCAAGAGGATTTGTTGCTCCAAGTGGTGTTGATTTGGCTTTTGTTCCAGCATTTCAAGAGATTTCTATCAATAATCAAGAAAGAACAGCAATTAAATTAATTGTAGGTCCTAGAAAGAGAAGATCCTAATAGAGTGCCTTTATAGGATGTGATTTGAAAAGTGCGATAGAAATCGTCCTTTTCTTTTTTATTTATATTTTAAAGTTGAATTTTTAGTAATAAGCATTAGTGTAGTTAATAAAAAGTGTCGCAAATGCTTGTATGACAGGCACTTGTGACACTTTTGTAGTTTTATATAATATAAAATGAACAATTCTAAAACTGCTCATTCTTCTCCCAAGATTCTACGATATAGTATGAAAAACCTTATTATATCAAGGTTTTTAAGTGGTGATTTCCTTCGATGCTCACATTTTGCTCACATTAAATCTTTTCATTTTTTATCAGGTGTTTTCATTAGATTTGATTATGCTCTCAAAGTTTTCCGCTGCTTGTTGCTGCATGTTCTGCGTGATGTGACTATACTTGTCTAAAGTCATTTGAATAGATGAATGTCCTAAGCGATCTTGTACGATTTTAGGGTGTTCCCCAGCCTGAAGCATAAGTGTAGCATGAGTATGTCGTAAGTCGTGTATACGAATCCGAGGAACACCAGCTTTTTTGTAGTGATCATTCAAAAAGCGATGAGGAGCATCTATATGTAAGGGCAAATGCATCGTATTGCCGGTGAAAATAAAAGCTTTTTCATTTAAGTGTATACCCCAGCGGAAAAATTCTTTCTTTTTATAGGAGTAGTAGGATTGTAACTTTTCTATAACAAAAGAAGAGATACTAATACTTCTATTTGAAGACTTAGTTTTTGTAGCAGCTTTAAATAATCCTTTTTCTGTTTTTACCAGCGATTTATTAACCACAATGCGTTTATTATCAAAGTCAATATCTTTCCATGTTAGTGCAAGTAATTCTCCGCGTCTCATACCTGTATAGATTGCAAGTAAGAAGAACATATGGTACTTAATATTTTTTTCTTTTAGATACTGGAGGAATCGATTACATTCTTCGCTAGACCAAGTTTTCATTTCACCTTGCTCTTCACGTGGTTTTTTTACTTTATTCATTATATTATCATGTATGATTTCCCATTCTACTGCATGTTTGAATATGCATCTTAAGCAGCGATGGATATTGCTGATTGTACCATTTGACAGGCCTTTTTCTTTAAGTTCAGCATAGTAGCTTTGAATCATTACAGGTTTAATACTTTTAATTTTTTTATAACTAAATGGGGGAAGGATATAGAGCTTTACTAAGCTCATGTCTTTCTCATAAGATGTAATTTTTAATTCAGCTTTACGAAGAGGCTTTAACTTTTCCCATACATCTAAAACAGTTAATTGTTTGTCATCAAAATATATTCCTTTCTCTATCTCTGTAATCATTGTTGCAGCAGCATTTTGGGCTTCTTTTTTTGTTCTAAATCCACTTTTACTTTTTTGCTGTCGTTTTCCTGTGGTGGGATCTATACCGATATCTATCGTAAAAGACCACGCATTTCCACGTTTACGGAAACTTCCTTTCATATTCAATACCTCCTGTATCGTTATTTTTGAAAGTTACAGTATTGTGATATTTGATTCTGTAATTTACTTGCTAATAATTGATTTTTATAACGTAAAAGCCTTTTTTCAGCAAATTGTGTTGTTACATTGAATTTTTCAGAGATTATATATGCTTTTAACTGTAGGGGAGGAAGCTTTCGTAACATAAAAGTAGGTACACAAAATTGTTGTGCGAAGTTTTTAGCCTTTGCTTCTTGGTACTCCAGAAACATTTGATGCATTAATAATTGATTACCAGTATGAAATAGGATGTGACAGGTCTCATGGCCAAAATCCTCCCATTGTTCTTGCTGAGAGATACGATTATCAAGAACTAAGTTAGCTATTTGATTTCTTTCCATTGCATGACTTCCAAACGGAGCAAAGTACAGCAAAATGTTTAGCTTTTTCGCAATCTCCATCATATCAATTTGCTCGGGAACAAAAATAGATAAGGATTGGTACAAGTGCTGGATATAGTCTTCAAGTTGTGTATTGTAATAGGGTTGCGATTGAAACAAAATTTACACTCCATTCAAATAAAATAAGAACATTCGTTCTTATTTTATAATGGAAAAGTAAAAATTGGAAGGCAAACTTATAAGATAGGGTATCGATATAATTATAATCCACTATCTATTAACAACTTAAGGAACTGGCTATATGTGAGAGGAAGTATCCGTTATGCGAACAGTAATAATTCCTCAATAAGAATATAATTATACAGAAAGTAGGAGTAGCTTTAGGTATATTCAAAATTTTAAATCATTTAGAGTTTTATATATATTAGACATACGCTTGAATTCAGGTAATTAGCAGATAAAATGAGGGTAATATTAGAGGTGTAATACTTGTCCTATCAGATTAGTACATATAACTATAAAGTGTTATATTCTTATTTAATAATTTAAAAAGGAAATGAATAAACAAAAATAACTACACTTATTGAGTTTTTTTGCTTATTCATATAATTAACGTTTGTTTTCTTTTTGTTTGATAAATTCCCAAAATTGTTTAAGTTCTTCTTGTTTCTCTGGAGAGGCGTCTTTAATATCTTTAAACCAGAGACCTAAGTTTTGATCTTCAAAAAGATTTTCCACAAATAATCTATTATTAGAATCACTTTCTCTTCCTAGAAGATAGTCAGAAGAAACGTTAAAAATGTCAGCGGCTTTGCTAATTAAGGAGTCCTCAATAGGTCTTTTTCCACTTTCAATTCTGGATAGCACACTGTTATTAATCCCCATTTTTTTTGCGAATTCTATTTGTGACCATTTTCTTTTTTCACGTAATTGCTTTATTCGATAGCCAATTGTGGATTCTGACATTTTTTCACCAACTTCCTAAAAACATTATTATGTCAAATTTAAGATTATCTAAAGGTATTTTATCATTTTTTCCAAAATGGAAAAAGCGATTTGTTGAAATAGCAAAAAAAGCTTGACTTTGCTATAATAGCAAAATATTATATAGGTATACATTTGCTATTTTAGCAAAAAAGGAGATGGGAGTTTGGAGAAGTTAAATTTGGATTTTATTCAAAATAGACGTTTGGAACTACAGATTACGTTGTTAGATCTAGCAGAAGTGCTTGGTTTTAAGAATGCTTCTACGTATATGAAATACGAAAAAGGAAAGTATATGTTTAAGGCAAATCATTTGCCATTCATAGCAAAAGTATTAGATTGCAATATAGAGGATCTTTTTTTAAAATAAAATTTGCTAAAATAGCAAAATAAGGAGAGAGCTATGATCAATTTCGACATTGAATCATTCCGTCAAATCATCCGTGAAGAAGTGCAAAAAGCAACTGAGCATCTTCAACCAATGAAAGAATTACCACCATTTTTAACTATTACAGAATTAATGGAACTATTACATATTAAACGTACTAAAGCATCTGAGTTATTAAACCGTTCTGATTTTCCAGTATGTCGCGAAGCAGGAGTTCTTATTCCTACACATCTTTTTTTTAAGTGGATGGAAAACCACACTGAATGGGTAGAAAACAATACAGAGTATTACAATCCATTTAAAGAATCCGTCTAATAATAAATTACCATAGTAAGTTGTCACAAATAAATATTGCTTTAGGTACGAATGGGGGAAGTAAACGATGTCCATAGGAAAAGAAGTTGCTATGGCACGCAAACGAAAGGGAATCACCCAAGAGCAACTCTCCTTAGAAATCCCAGTGAGTCGTGAGTCACTAGCAAAATATGAAACTGAACAACGACGCTTACCAGAAGATTTACGAAAATGCATTACAGAAGGAATTGATGATCCACAGTTATTTTTTAAAATGTGGAATGAAGCAACAGGTCATGTAAGTGTCCCATTCTTTAATGGAGAGAATATAGATCTTCATCCTACAAGCATGAGGTACATGGTCAATCAAGAAATAAATGAAGCTTTGAAACAACTCGATACGGTATGTTGGTTTAAGCCTTCACAAACTTGGTCCGAAAGTGAGAAAGAAGATTTGAAAAAGGTAATGCATGAAATCTTGGATGCTACAGGTTCGATGATGAGCCTCGTAGCGGTCCTATGTGATCAATATGGTATTTCGATGAAAGAAGTCTTTAAGTACTGGAAAGTATCATTACGAGCTAGGAAGTATATAAAAGCTTAATTTAATTATTTTATTGTGGAGGTTTAAGTTATGACAATTGATTATGCAAGTCCAACTTTAAATCAATATAAAACGCTAATTCGTAAGGAAGCAAATTTATATGGTGATATTCGAATTGCATCAGTTTGTGGAGACTATAGGAAAGCAAAAAAACTAAAGCAAGAGAAGAAGTTGATGGAGATAAGAATTCGAATTATAGAAGCAGCGTTCGTTTTGAAAAACAAAAATAAAAAAGAAAAGACTACCGCATAGCCCGCGATAGCCAAGAAAATTAACATATGAATTATAGCATACTACAATTTAATGCGACAAGCAATTGTGCTTGTCGTTATGATCAGAAAGGCTGAGCCCCCATTTTTTAATAGATTCTGCTTCTTCTTTCTGTTCATAACGATGCGTACAGTATCAAATTACTAGAAATGAGGAATAAGTCATGAAATCAGAATGTAATCGTCTGTTCGACTTAGTTCTACCAGGTGATTTTGCTTTTGCAAATGAATTACATAACTGCATGGTGACATGTATACATAACATGTTCAATGCTGGTTCATTAGAGGAAGTAAACCATTGGGAGAAGGAATTAAATAGATGCGCAAAAGAATTCAAGAGCCTTCGTAATGAAAAAGAGGATCACGATGTATCAAAGAGTTATCGTGTAGTTGTGAAAAGCCTTCAAGGGCAGGGGGTTAATGCATCATTAGTTAGTCGAAGAAAATAAAAAATCTATCACTTGGCAGAGTGATAGATTTTAGACTCTTATAGAGAGTCTTTCTAAAAATAGAATTGGATTAAGTATATCAAAGCAAATCAAGTAAAACAATGGAGGATGAATAATATGGCAGTTTATAGACCTGTTCAAGTTTCATATTGGCAAGATGCTTTCGTTTTAGATCTTACACCGGAGGAAAAATACTTCTACTTATACTTAATGACTAATAGCAAAACTTCTCAGAGTGGTATCTATGAGCTGCCATTACGAGTGATAGAAATGGATACAGGGTATAACCGTGAAACGGTTGAGAAGCTGCTAGAGCGGTTTGCTGATTATGGGAAAATTTATTACAACAAAAAGACGAAAGAAATTATGTTGCTTAATTGGCTTAAATTCAATGCTATTACAAATTTGAATATTGAAAAGTGTGTGTTAAAAGAAATCCAGAATATTAAGTGTGAAGATTTTTTAATTGATTTTTATGAGACATGTTTAGATTTAGAACAGCAGCAAGATTTTAAAATTCCCCGTATTAAGGAATACTTCCAAGCTCGTTTTGAGTGGCTTATAAGGGGCTTCGAAGACCCTATGAAGGAAAAAGAAGAAACAAAAACAGAAACAAAAGAAAAAGAAGAAACAAAAACAAAAGAAGAAGCAGCAAGCTGCTCAAGTGATAAAAAAGTTGCAGAAGAAAATCCAATAGCATTTTATGAGCAAAACTTTGGAGTTCTTAAACCATTTGTGGCTGAAGGGATTAATGCGTGGATTGAAGATTTGAATGCACAGCTTGTTATCAAAGCAATGAAAATAGCTTTAGAAAAGAATGCACCTAATATGTCTTATGTACAAGGTATTTTAAGAGATTGGCATGCTAAGGGGTATAAGAGTATTACTGATGTTGAAGCTGCACAAACTCAATTCCGTAAGAAATATCAGTCTCGTGGTGGGAGAAGTAATACTAGAAAAGAAATCGTCCCTGATTGGTTACATACACAAGATACAGAAGTGCAATCTCAGCCTGTAAAGCACGATGAAATGGATTTAGAAGCTGAACGGAAACGTTTAGAACAAGTATTAGCTAAATATAAAAAAGAGGCTTAGGAGGATTGTAATGCCAAAGCAGTTAACAATATTTGATGTTGAGCCTGTAGTAGCATTCGATACTAAGAAAGCACACATTCATCGATTAAATTCTAAAGTTCGTTTTACGGATGTAGTTGTTCAAGTACCAAAGCAAGTAAGAGCTACAGATGAATTAAAACCAACAACAGCGCCAAATGATCAGTATGAATTATTTGAGGAATATACAATTGGAATTTGGAGATTTAAGCGAGTGGAAGATAAGCAGTTCGATTGGGAAGAAGCGGAGGAACTTTGCAAGTCTGCGAGAGATAATAAAGAACCGATTTCAATACGACTTTATTTATCGTTAGAACAATCATTTATTCCCGATAATGTTGTGGAATATCTATAACAAAATAAAAAAGTCGAGATTGCTCCCGACTTGCTTCGACAAAATAATCATAACATACGGGAGTGGTCTTAATGGGAATTATTAAAGAAAATCTTGTAGAAATGAAAGCTGAAATAGATTTGAAAATAAACGGAATATATGTTGTTAAAAATGGTCAGGTCCAACTAATAGAACCACCCCAAGGTGGATTTGGTGAACAATCATTTGTATATCAAAGTGGAAAAGTAATTCGTATGGAAGAACGAAAAACACAGTTATTATAATCGAATTTGAATTTTATAAAAATAAATATTGAGGATAACCCTTATAAATAAGGGCTCCACTCTCAAAAGGATGAGAGTGGAGCCTGTGGATGAAATTACTGAGTTCTTGGGATGGTGAACACCAGCACATAAATAATATCATGAGTATTCAGAAAAAACATTGAGTAAATGTTTACGATTATTCAAATAATAGTAAATTAGTTTGAAACGAACAAAAGCGTTATTTTAATCGAAAAAGAGAATACGAACATGAAATAAGACCGTCCCCTTTATAGGAACGGCTGTACAAATATCATGTGCTGGAGGTTGCTCCAAATGGCATAAGACGTTTTCTCTAAACATTATAGACAAGAATATTTACGATTATACGCAAAAACGGCAGGCAACCGATTAAGTTACCTGCCATGTCCTGAAAAGATACGGAGGAGAGAGCTCCGATTTGAAAGAGTGAAGCCGGTGGGAAGTCGGCTTGCAGGTAGTATGTGTAATATAAAAAGGATTATTCGTAAAGGAGAATGGGAGATGGACAAACAAAAACGCATTGAAATCGTGAATTCACTTATTAAGTATCTTGCAGATTATGAGAGGGAGTTCTTTCGTTACAAGGATAGAACAGCACATTTTAAGCATGATGGTAGAAATCTATGGTTCATTGATCATGGCACGAATGTTCCGATGCGTATGACAAGAAGTTCTTACATGAACAAGAAACAGGAACATAATTTCTCTGGTGGCGGAACAATGTGGGGATTAATCAGAGATTTCACGGACTTTATATTTGGTAATGACAATTCGAACGGTAGAAATGGTTATGGAGGATTGTACTGTACTCATTGGGGTTGGTCAGAAGAAGGAATGGAAAAGATGCGTGAATATGCACGGGAAATCGGATATTTAAAAGCTTCATAAAATAGTTATCTTGTAATCAAAAATAAAATAACCCGCTAGTTATAACGGGTTATTTACACAAGGTATGCAAGAAATTCGAGGTGACTGGACGAGAGTACTCTATGGAATTCCTTGCAATAATAATGTATTCAAAAGGATCAAAAAGGTTAATGGAAATTAAACAAAATCCTTATTTAAATAAAAAGAGCGCTTTTAAAAGCGCTTGATGACCAAGATGTATATTGAAAAAAAGATTCACATCATATTGTATGTATGTTTTTAATGGTGGTGCAATTTTGAAACAAAATAGTTATTTTGGGAAGATGGAAGTTTATGTACTATATAAATTTGAAAATTATGGATAGGGAGAATGATCATAAAAAGAATATTGCATACAAAAATGCAGCATATATAATCCAGCCAAATGTAAGGGTAATGTATTTTAGAATTTTCATAATTAGTCCTTTTAGGTATAGAGTGCACCATGCTGGAGAATTTATTAATTTTTTAACAAAATTCTTATTTTAAAGCTAAAGAGCGCCTTGTAGTGCGCTCCTTATGCCTACTAATTATAAATGTTTATGTTTGATCTTAGATTTCTTGCTTGGAAATAAAATACTCTTAAACAAAGTTTAGATAGACAATACAGCCCATAATTACAATATAAAACAATGCACAAAAGAAGATTAAAATGTATTTTAATGTCTTGTTCATATTAGTACCGTCCTAAAAGAGGATTATTTGGATTTTAATATGGTATGTAAAAAAGGTGCATTTATACAAGGGAAGGGTAGCTAGCAAAAGTAAATAAAATCTAAAAAGAGCGCTAATCGTGAGCGCTCCTTATACCTCATTATAACGACAGTGACGAACTCACATTATATAGAAAGGCACTATTATTGTATGTCAGAGTATGAGATTAGTGAATAGATATAGATAAAATCTTTATTCAAAAATTAAAGAGTGGTTTTTAAGTGGCTCTATGACTAAGAGTTATTTTAAATTTTTTATGGTTTTGAAGTATTTAAGCAATAATTTTGTTTAAGACTAAGATATTTTCTCATTAGTAATACCGATTTGCTTCAGTAGACATGGCAATCGCTTTTGTTTCATGAACTGTACCATAGGGATGTTCTGGCGGTGCATATATAGAGTAAATTTTAAGTGGTTTATTCCCCATATTAATTACATTATGCCATTTTCCAGCAGGTATCATAATTGCATAGTCATCATAGACCATTTCTTGAAAATCTAATTTATCTTTGTTATCACCCATTTGAACGAGTCCTTGACCCTCTTCAATACGTATGAATTGATCGGTTGTAGGGTGTACTTCTAAACCTATGTCATCACCAACATTAATACTCATTAAAGTTACTTGTAAGTTTTTTCCTGTCCAGATAGCGGTTCGGTAAGTATTGTTTTGTTTGGTGGCTTGATTAATATTCAATACAAATGGTCTAGCTCCATAATCTGTTAATCTAACATTTTCACAACAAGGATTCCGGTTGTGGTCCCAAGCATTATTGTTGTAACTGTAATAATAAGGATTCCAACCGTAAATCCAATTATTGTTATTCCAGATGCTATCCATTGAGCTTTGACATTGATAATAACGTGGATTATATTGCATATCCAAGCTCCTCTCATGATTTTATCATTTACTGTTTATCCTATGCTGTTGTCTATTTATAGGAATGCAGAATAAGAGGAAATGGGCAGTAATAAAAAATACAAACAAACTTTATTATTTTTCCAGGAAAAATAAAAGTAACAAGTTAATAAAATCGTTATTTTAATTAAAAGAGCAGCTAGCAAAGGCTAACTGCTTGTTGAAAAAAGAATCCACCCAGGTTATTTACTGTCAGAGTTTCAAGAAACAAATGATTAAATTAACCTAACTTTTCAATTACAATTGAAGCATTTACATTTGTTTGTGTTCCACCTGCCAAAGTTTGCAAAGTGACCGCAGCAGCTGAAGTATGATTGTGGAGGGTAAGAACATCACCTGCGGCTAAAGAGAGGATTGTTTGCCCATTGTTATGCTGAGTTCCTGCACCTGATCCATAAACTGAGTTGGTAACTGGAGCACCATTTAAAAAGAGCGTAAATTGATTAGGTTCAACTCCTGATACAGAAAAAGAAATCTTATAATCTCCTGCATTAATAACCATAATCTGAGAAGTTCCAGGAGTATGAGTAAAACCAGGTGTCATTAAACCATTCGAATTAAAAAGAATAGGTGCTTCTAAGGCAACAACTTGAGCTGCTGTATTGAAAATATAAGCGTATTGAGATAATCCAGATACTGTAAGACCGGTAGGCCCAGGAATGCCTTGGATACCTTGAAGCCCAGTTGGACCAGTCGGGCCGATAGGTCCAATAAGTCCTGGATTACCTTGAATACCTTGGATACCCTGAATTCCAGTCGCCCCAGTTATTCCAGTGGGTCCAATAGGACCAATAGGCCCCGGATTACCTTGAATCCCCTGAATCCCTTGACTTCCTTGAGGTCCAGTGGGGCCAGGAATGCCTTGGATACCTTGAAGTCCGGTTGGTCCTGGTGACCCAGTTGGTCCAGTGGGGCCAGTCACTCCGGCTGGTCCTGGTGGCCCCCCGGAAGGTCCAGTCGGGCCCGTTGGTCCTGGTGGTCCCCCGGAAGGGCCGGTAGGTCCAACAGCTCCAGAAGGTCCAGTTGGACCTACAGAACCAGGAATGCCAGGAATCCCTTGAGGGCCGGTCGGGCCAGGAATCCCTTGAATTCCCTGAATCCCTTGAATGCCTTGAATCCCTTGAATTCCAGTGCCCCCCGTGATTCCAGTCGGTCCAATAGGACCTTGAATGCCAGGAATGCCTTGGATGCCTTGGATACCTTGAATTCCAGTAGGTCCAGTTGGACCAATAGATCCAGAAATCCCAGGAATCCCTTGAGGTCCAGAAATACCTTGAGGCCCAGTAGGTCCCAGGTTACCTTGAATACCTTGGATACCTTGAATTCCAGTAGGTCCGGTAGGCCCGGTAGGTCCCGAAGGTCCACCTGAAGGTCCGGTAGCTCCAGTAGGTCCCGAAGGCCCAGTAGCACCGGTTAATCCAGTAGACCCGATTTGAGGCAACGGAAAGGCACATGGAAATAGGATGTGACATTTCTTTTTAAATTTACTCATTTTTACACCTCCATTATAAACTAACTAGCCGATTTATATTTATACTTTAACAACTTATGAGCAAGCAGACATAAGGGTGTAAGGAAGAAAACTATAAAAATCACATGAAAGGTTTTAAGAGCAAGCCTCTATTTCACATTCCATACAAAAAAAGAGCACCATATATAAGTGCTCTTCTGACCAAGACTCTTAATGTAAAAGAGTACATAATATCATATTTGATTTTTTTCATAGGGTGAAGTATTTGAACAAAAACGCTATTTTAATAGAAAAGGGGAATGGATATGAAGACAACTAAATTACGTGTATGGGACAAGAAACAAAAGAAGTTCTTAGAAATCGGATCAGAAGAGGAACGAGCTACTCCGCAGTATAGTAGCAAAGATGGATTGTTCTTCACGTTAAATGGTTATGCTTATGAGATTGATGCGAAAATTGTTCAACAAACAGGCCTAAAAGACAAGGATGATACAGATATTTATGAAGGTGACATATTCGAAGAAAACTATTTTGATAATGAACATGAGGGACAAGTTATTAAATGATACGAGGTTATTTTTAATAATTGCGCTTTTATGGCCAAACCAATAGGTGTTAAATCTAGCAAGTTCCCATTATATTTGGTCTTTATGTTTGCTAATAAAGAGAGAAGTAATGATATGAAAGTACTTGGTAATGTTTTCGAAAACCCTGAGTTGTTAGAAAACTAAACAAAAACTTCATTTTATACAATAAAACAGCTAGCATGATTAGCTAGCTGTCCTGGTAAGAAAACGGTGCCTTAGCAAATGTTGCTGTTGTAATTGCGAATTACAACTATAGTATGAACAGAGTTGAAAATGTTATGCAAAAATAATCTAATAAAAATTTCATTTTGTCACAAATAAAAGAGCAGTTAGCCCAGTCTAACTGCTCGACACAAAGGTCATGATCTAGATGCATAGATATTATATGCTGAATTATTAATTTTATTCAAAAAGGAGTAAAGATGCCTTTAAGAAACAGGAGGAGGAACGAAACAAAAGAGCAGCTAGCAAAAGCTAACTGCTCTCCAGAAAAGCATTAAGAAGGAAGTTCAGAACTCAAGTGCATTTATAGTATGGACAAGGTTTAGAAATTTATTCGAGGAGGAATGAATATGAAATACTTCGAGTTTAATAAGCATGAATATTGGGCTATGGTTGCAGCAGAAAGCGAGAAAAAGGCGTATGAAATTTATCAAACTGAAGTTGCAGGTAATACGATTGCAGGTGGTATGGCAGAGGGAAGAGCGGAAGAAGTTAAAAAGAATATAGCTTTTGGTAAATATATCACATCGGCTATAAAACATGGTGGTAAGGAATATTTTGAAGCAGCTTGTGATTTTCATTCAAGTAAAAATACAACATTACTAATTGATTCGTCACTAACATAAAAAAGCAGCTAGCAAAAGCTAACTGCTTGGTCCTCCAAGGGGGAACAAGGAGAAAGTAACTTAATGGGTTGTCTACAGTATTGACGGAATATTGAGTTTTATTCAGGGGAGGAAAAAAGAAATGAGTAGTGCATGTACATGTCACATAGACAAAAATAAGTGTTTGTGGTGTAAAACAGGAGTTTATTGCAGCACGTTCGGATCAGAAAAATCTCAAGGAGCTTCAATGAATTTTCCTGACGGTAGAGTAATTAGGTTCCATACATCAAACATGGAAGAAGCTCATAATTTAGCGAATATGTTAGGTAATGTTGTAATTGGGATCGGGATGGAGAAAAAGAATGCTGAAAATTAGGCTTGGTATTGAAAAAGATGCATGGGGCGTTATGTTTGGGTATTACGCACCAGAAAGAACGTTAGGCATTTTAAATTAATGTGGAAAATACCATATGTAACCTAAAATAATTAAGCAAGAAATTCCAAGTGTAATTAATAAATATTTAAGGGTCGTGAGTACTGTTTTCATTGAATACCGCCTAAATTTTTAATTATTTTAGGCATTTAGTCCGGTATTTATGTATATAAAAATTTCATTTTGTAGAAAAGAGGAAGCTAAAAAAGAGCACTATCTATGGGTGCTCTTTTCGAGAGTGAGTATAAATTCCTATCATTCAAAACTAGTATATGCACTGTGTTATGTAGTTGCTACTAAAATTAATATCAGTTTTTTTAAAATTAGGGGTTTCTTTTAATGAAACCCCTAAAAAGACAACTAAATTTACGTTATTGTAAATTCAATTGCGATAGGAGTACCTCCATCTAGGACGGCACCTCCTACAATAGTAGCAGCTGTAGTAGTCACACCAGTAATAGTATCACCTGTTTGAATGACACCATTAATATAAAGCGTTAAAAAAGCATAAGAAGCAGGGAAGGTTGTTACAGCACCAGTATCATCGGTGAAGTCTGTGTTAGCAAAAGTTAAATCTGCTCCAGCGACAGTCCCTGTAGCTGCTGTACTTACAAATCGTCTTCCAGCTATAAAAGGCTTTACGATAGGCATTTATGTTCACCTCTTTTTGAGAATAAACTTAGACAATTTTTTTGAAAGTCTTGTCCTGTATTGTATTCTATGTTGTGATTCTTTTAAAAGATACGGCTTGTATACTAGTAAAAAAGTATAATTCGTATTTGTTTATAAGATGTAGTATAAATTTAAACAAAATAATCCTTTTGAAATTATATAGGTACAATTCACATTTGAGAAGTTTTTAGAATGTAATAAGGTATTAAATTAATGAAAAGGCCAAAAAATGGACAATACTGTTTCATAAGAAGGAGTGAGAGGGTTGAATAATTTAAAGAAAAAGAAACTAAAAAAAGCAATTGCTCGTCGTACAAAGGCTATACAAAAATATGAGAAAGACAGAATAGATAAAGCTTGGAGGAATCTTTTTATACAGATAAGTATCATGAAATAAATATAGTCCGGCTAGAAAACTAGAGGACACCAATTCATTAAGGCAGCAATTTAAGCTGTTTTAGGAATAGGTGTCCTTTTTATTTTGAAAAGGGAGATGGGAAAATGAAGGTGTTAAGAGATCAATTGCGTGAATGGGAAAAGCAATCGAACCAATCGAAAAAGAAAAAGAAAAAGAAAAAAGGAAAAGAGAAATTTAGTACTCGTGAAATTGAAGATTTAATGGGGATACATAGACCTTGCTATGAACGTAGACGTGGAGCGTTAAGACAAAAGTAATAAAAAATAAAAAGGAGTGGTCTTACATGACTAAACAATTATCTTTCTTACCAAAAATCGATAGAGCAGCAACACAAGAGAAGTTAGAGGGTGTTCTTGAAAGTGTACGTATATATAGACAGTTCGGAGTGATTCGTAAGGAAATGAAAGTCACTCCTTCTTATGAAGTTAGAGAACATGGTCCAACACATGCTGTTGGAAAGCCTTTGGAGGATGTGGCAATTGCAAATATACAACAAAGTGAGCATGAAGAGTGGTTGGAGTTAATGTCATTCCGTATTAATCAGTTTTTAAGTCGCTTAGGTAATAGTTGTGCAGGAAAGATTCAGAGAGATATTATAAATAAGCGTTATTTAGACGAAGAAGCCGTATGTGATTATATGGTTTATAACGAAATTGGAATGGCTGAACGTACATATCGCCGTTGGAAGTCCAGGGCGTTTTATAATTTAGCTTTTGCACTTAGATTAGAAGTTTATGAGACTGAAGGAAGGGGAGATAATGAATAATGAATTTTGTTCAACCAATACGTGATCCAGAGCAAATACAACAAATTAAAGAATATCTAAAAGAAAAGAATGAACGCAATTATATTTTGTTTGTAATGGGAATTAATACAGGTCTACGTATTAGTGACATTTTAAAACTGAAGGTTGGAGATTTAAAGGGTAGTCACATTTCAATGCGTGAAATGAAGACAGGTAAGCAGAAACGTATTCAAATTACTGCAGCATTAAGAAGAGAGTTAAAGTGGTACATTGAAGATATGGAAGACTATGAGTATTTAATTAAGAGCAGACAAGGAAAGAATCGACCAATAGGAAGAAGCATGGCATATAAAATACTTAGTACCACAGCAGCAAAGTTTGGTTTAGAAGAGATTGGGACACATACATTACGTAAGACATTTGGATATCATATGTACATGCAGACAAAGAACATAGCTTTGCTGATGGAGATATTCAATCATTCAAGTGAACGAGTAACGTTAAGATATATAGGAGTAAACCAAGATGCAATGGATAAAGCAATGACTAGGTTTAAAAATCTAATCATTGCTTTTTTGTTCGAGGATAGCAACATATGCTTATCGACTTAAGAACAGTAACTTACGCTTGAACATAAAATCAAATTTAGATGAGAAAAGCTATTTCAAGTGAATAGAATCCACTCTTTAAGAATACATAAAAAATATATATACAAGCGTAGTCTAATCACTACATCATTGGTGAAAGTAGAATTCTATAAATTTTGGAGGAAGAGATATGCAAAAAAAGGTTCTCCTGTTTACAGATTTAGGGATTGATGATGCGTTTGCTATACTGTACACCTTTTTTCGTAAAGACATTCAACTTGTAGGAATTGTGGCCGATTATGGAAATGTATCAAGAGAAAATGTAATAAGGAATATTAACTATTTGAAGTACATTGCGGGAAGAGAAGAGATACCTGTATTCCTTGGTGCTTCTGTACCGTTGACAGGTATATTGATTCAGTATTTCCCTGAGGTACATGGAAAAGTCGGATTAGGACCTATTATTCCCCCTGAAATTCCATATCCAGTTTATTCCTTAAATGATATTTATCAAATTATAGAATCAAATTTAGAAGATCTTACAATTATCAATTTAGGAAGACTTTCTTCGCTAGCTACGACTTTTGTATTGAATTTAGAAACAATGCGAAACGTAAGAGAATGCATTTGCATGGGGGGAGCTTTTTTCTACCCAGGTAACGTAACTGCTGTGGCTGAAGCTAACTTTTACTCAGACCCTTATGCAGCAAACTTAATTCTGCATCATGCAAAGAACTTGACGGTTATTCCTTTAAATGTGACTCAACATGCGATTGTTACACCCGAAATGGTCCAGCAAATCGATGCATTTCATCGGAATACACAGGATCTTGCAGGACTCATCATCAAACCTATGTTAGATTATTATTATAATTTCTACTCCAAGTCGAATCCTGGTATAAGTGGAAGTCCTATGCATGATTTTGTAACGGTGTGGTATTTGCTGAATCAAGAGGCTGTTAGCCTTTCAAGGGTACCCATTAAAGTAATTCCTGATCAAGGGGAAGGATTTGGTCAAAGCATTGCAGACTTTCGTTTTGTTACTAATCCAGGCTATAAAACGCATAATGTAGCTTTTCAGTTTGATTATGAAAAGTTCAAGAAGGATATTATGGAAACGTTCCTAAAGAAGAGAGTGTAACGGACTTTATTAACTTCAGATAATACGGATTATATGAATGAAATATCACTGCACTTCACGTACAAGAATACGAATTTTTTAGGGTGAAATTCGTCTAACATACAAAGCTTCCGAAATGTTGGTGTATCCTATCACTATCAAGCTAACAGAATAAAATCTTCCTAATTTCTGGTACATTAAACCTTTAACTTGATGACCATGTGGTGCTACCCTATTCTATACGGTTACTCATTTTTATTATGTTGTGTAACTCAAAAGAGAAAGTGCTATGAAGCTATCAATATCAAGGGCTGTAGCGTTTGGCGTAGTTACACAAAATATAAGATATGGGTAAGTGAAGAAACGGCATAAAAAAGAAGCGTAGTTCGTCAAATGGATGTAATGCTCTATTACTATTAAGTTGAGAAATTCATTGTTTCCGATTAATTGCATCTGTTTATTGTGATTCTTATTGATTTTAAAAAATAAAAAATCGCCTTATTAAAGGCGATTCATTTTGTATTCTTTTGATAAATAAATATCTTTTAAAATTAAATGCAATGTTCTACATTAACGTGTTTCTGGATCTTTGTCTTTTTTTCTAAGACCGAATAATCCTACTAGTCCCAATAAACCAAGCCAAGCCCAATTATTATTTTTATCACGATTATCATTTAAATCATTTGTCGTATTTACATTTCGAGTTCTCACATCATTATTAACTCTATTCATGTTATAGTCATTAACTTTATTCGTGTTATAGTCATTAACTCGAGTTGTAGTATTATTATTGTTAACTCTATTCGTATTATATCCATCGTATTCAGCATGGACGCTTGTACCAAAAACCGTAATAGTTAGTAATAGGGCACCTAAAATAGATGAAAGTTTTTTCTTCATAGTTTTCCCCCTCCTTTCATATTCAGTAATGTCTCCAGTTTTTTAGGCAATATTCGTTTGAAAATATATAAAACCATTTGAATTGAAATGTATTTATTATTTATAAGAATAAATTTTTGGTAACTGTACATTCTATGAGAGGTAATTACTATATTTGGGTAAGGTGTTCCTTATGAGTTATAAGAACTTATTTTCTTTAATCCAGAACATGGTTAGGAAAATTTTTTCTATAGTAAGTATTGTTGCTAAAAGTCTAATTTCTTTAAGGAGGAATATTTTTATGGGTATTTTAAGTGGAAATCCACAAAATGAACCAATGCACTATGGAGAAGTCTTTGGGATTTGGAGTTACCTTGCAGCGGCACAAGGTGCAATTGCTGGATATCAAGTTCTTATTAACCACACAGGAGACGAGGATTTAAAGAAATTTTTAGAAAACCTTGTAGAGAATGATATCCAATCAGAAGTTGAAGAATTAAAAAATATATTAAAATTGAATGGTGTTGCATTACCACCAGCACCTCCAGAAAGACCAGTTGCATCTATTGAAACGATTCCTCCTGGTGCTCGTATTAATGATGCGGAAATTGCAGCTAAAGTTTCTATGGATCTTGCTGCTGGGTTAGTAGCATGTAGTCAAGCTATGGGACAATCCCTTCGAGAAGATGTAGGAATGATGTTTGGTCAATTTCATATGAAAAAAGCACAAGCTGGAGCTATATTACTTCGTCTGAATAAGAAAAAAGGTTGGATTATTCCGCCTCCATTACATGTTCTACAATCAGATCAAGCATAATACCTAAATAAAATTCAATCTATTCTTTATGACTGTTGCAGTGAAGTTGTCTAGAAAAATAAAGGTTATTAGTGAATTAAAATAAGTGGCAGAGTCGTGACCGCTTTTTGGCAGTAAATGTGCCGGCTGTTTTGGAATCAATGTGATATATTTGTATTGTGAGTAGTGGCGGAAAACATTACTTATAAAATTCCTGATAACTGAAAATGGATCGTCATAACCGGTGGCGAAGGTTGCAGATTGGATGAACAGTTATTTCTTGTTTTCACATTTAATTGCAATTCACGTTGTATAAACGGGGAAGGGCTTTTGCTCTTCTTCCAGTTACTTAATAATGTACAAACAAATTGATGCAGCAATATTAGGTGATTGGAAGAAGGAGAAAACTTCATTTACCGTAATTGAAATACAAATAAATAATTGATATCAGAGCATCCATTCAGGTGCTTTTTTTTGATATGCTAATTAATTAGAAATCGGTATTCCAAGTACTCTTAGAGCTAATGCTACTTGAAGAGAAATCTCTAATCTAGCAATTTCGATACCAGCTACTGTAAGAACTAAAAAAAGGTTGGCCATTTACAAACAAAACAAACTCAACACAAACCAAATATTGTAAAGAAGGTTCAAAAACTATCTAATGTAACACATCATATATTTTGTTACGTAAATTTCGATAAAAATAGAGATAGTTAACTAAATGAAGTTTATGCAAGGGAAAGTGGATGTTTTAGGCTAAAAATAGCGTAAAATCAACGATGTATAAAAAATGTTGTAAGTTGAAGTTCTCGGAAGTGCCATAAACTTTGATATGACGGCATATTTCCCAAAAACCTTGTTTACATAAGTAACCTTATCGGTAGTCATTTTGAATATCTATTCATTTCCCGTGCATAGAACAAATTTCCTACTACTATTTTAAAAATAAGATTCTTTTTGTGCTAAGATGGATAAAAAAGGATGATTTTATGAGTTTTATATCGGTTGTGTTAACAAATGACTTCATATCAGTGATGGCGGATGGCATGGTTAGTAAACAAGAAGATGGTAAAATTACTGAACTTAAGTCGGATTATAAGAAATTCAAAAAAATATCAAAGTATCAATTTGTTACATTTACAGGTGCAGTAAGGATTTTTGGAAATATAGTTAATAAATATACGTATAAAGAAGACCCGTATGATTTAGAAATTGTTGCAAATGAAATTAAACAATTGTTACTGCAAGAAATCAGAGATAACAAGCTTGCTGGTCAAGTAGTTGTAGGCGGCATACAAAGCGGCGATATAGTTGCGTATACAATTACGAGTGATAATCAAATTAATGGGTTTTATAAGCCGATTGGTTCAGAGTTAGCACATTTACATTTAACAAGCGATTATATAAATCCTAAAATAAAAGAAAATGTACATAATTTATTTATCGATTTTTGTAAGAGGACTAACAATATAGAGGAATCACAGATATTGTTGAATAAAGTTGTGGCTGATAATGATCCAACAGTTAATAATAAGGTACAACGTTTGTTAATTGAACTTTAAAGTAGCGAATTTGCTACTTTTTTTATTTTGTAAAGCGATTAGCGTGAGGTGGTGTAAATGGAAGAAGAAAATATAGACGTTCCTACATGCTCTGTTTGTAATGAACTCTGCATGTGGACATTAAAAATGCCATTAACTATTACTCATTTTGATAAAACATATCTCCGTGAAGCAAATACGGATAATGCTCATATATGCATTGAGTGTTTAGAGAAGGAAGTGCAAACAATTGGATAAGGGGGCAGGTGTTATGTAATTATGGCCAGACAACGAAGTCCAGACCGTAACAAAGCGTATGAAATATTTAAAGAACATAACGGTGATATTACGAATCGTAAAATTGCTGAATTGTTGTCTACATCCGAAAAAACTGTAAGCGAAAAAACGGTTGGTGGATGGAAATCCAAAGATGGATGGATAGACAAATTAAATGGAGTACTCCATAAAAATGAACTTAGTACTCCGAAGAAAGATACGGAGTACTCCAAAAAGAAACCAGGGGCACCCAAAGGTAATAAGAATGCTGTAAACAATCGCGGGGGAGCTAAAAAGGGCAATAAAAATGCTGTTGGTAATCCCGGAGGTTCTGCTCCATTGCGCAATGGTAATGCTGCTACTCATGGTTTATATAGAAAGTATTTACCGCAAGAAATATATGATCTGAAAGAAGAATTAAAAGAAGCAGTTAACAATGATTCATTATCAATCATTTGGGATAGCATTATGTTGCAGTACACTCAAATCATTCATGCTCAACGTATCATGTTTGTTAGGGATAAAGAGGACATGACAAAGGAACTGCGAAAGAAAAAACTTACCGAAAGTGGATTCGAGGAAGAATGGGAAATTCAATTCGCCTGGGATAAGCAAGCTAGTTTCTTAAATGCTCAATCGAAAGCAATGTCAACATTAGTAAATCTTATTGAAAAATACGATAGGTTAGCTAATACAGAAGAACAAAAACTACGAGTTGAGAAACTCAAGAAAGAAATCGCTGCTATTAAAGTTGATGGCGAAACTAACCAGAATACAGAAGACTGGAAAGAGTCACTTATGAAGATAGCGGAGCGCAGACGTAAACAAAAGGAAGCTGAAGCTAATGAGTAGTACTGCTTTTAGTGAGTTCATGGAGATAATCGATGTTTATTGGGATGATCCAGTTGCGTTTGCTGAAGATATGCTTGGTTTTTATCCGGATGAATGGCAAAGAAAAGTTCTTATGGATTTAGCACAAAGTCCAAAGGTTTCTGTGCGTTCTGGTCAAGGTGTTGGTAAAACAGGTCTTGAGTCAGTTGTTGTTATTTGGTTCCTCTGCTGTAGACCGAACCCAAAAGTTATTTGTACAGCCCCTACAAAGGAACAGTTATTTACTGTACTTTGGGCCGAAATAGCTAAATGGTTAGAAGGTAGTGCAGTTAAAAATCTTCTTAAATGGACTAAAACACGAGTATACATGATTGGTAGTGAAGAACGTTGGTTTGCTACTGCTAGAACAGCAACGAAGCCGGAGAATATGCAGGGTTTCCACGAAGATTATATGTTATTTGTATGTGATGAAGCTTCTGGTATAGCAGATCCTATTATGGAAGCTATACTTGGTACTTTATCTGGCGCAGAAAATAAATTGTTTTTATGCGGAAACCCAACAAGAACAAGCGGTGTTTTTTATGATTCTCATAATCGTGACAGAGATTTATATAAAATACATAAAGTCTCTAGCTTAGATAGCCCTCGAACCAGTAAAGACAATATAGAAGTATTAAAAAAGAAATATGGTGAGGGTTCAGATGTTTGGCGTGTACGTGTACTTGGTGAATTTCCTAAAGCAGAAGCAGATGCTTTTATTCCACTAGAGATTGTAGAGCAAGCAGCATCTTGTAAAGTAGAGCCGACTGGTGAAACACTTGACTTAGGTGTTGACGTTGCGCGATTTGGTGATGATGAAACTGTAATTGCTCCAAGGATAGGAAATAAAGTCTTTAAATTATTAAACCACTATAAACAAGATACTATGGAAACTGCTGGTCATGTATTGAAATTAGCTAAGGAATACATGGCAAAGTACAAGCAGTTAAAAAGAGTTGATATAAAAGTCGATGATAGTGGTGTTGGTGGTGGTGTTACGGACAGATTGAAAGAAGTTATTAAATCTGAACGATTACCATTCAAAGTATATCCGGTTGTGAATAACGGGAAGCCGCTTGATGATGAGCATTATGATAATGCAGGTGCAGAAGGTTGGGCCGTAGTAAGAGATTTACTTGAAGAGAATATGAAAGCATTTATACAGGGTGAAGAACCTACAATGGAGATTCCAAATGATGAAAAAATGATTTCTCAATTTTCTAGCCGTAAATACAGAATAACAAGTAGAGGTAAGATTGCATTAGAGCGAAAAGAAGAAATGAAGAAACGCGGATTGCAATCGCCCGATAGAGCAGATGCTATAGTTCTAGCCTTCTATAAACCAAAAGTAGTTATGGGCGGTAAGGTTAAAAGAGTGTAGTCGGACATTAATTGTTCGGCTATTTCTTTTACTCTTTATTAATAGAAGAAAGGAGGACATACAAACGATATGAGCGATAAGAAAACAATTAAGAATGTAAAAGTATTTGGTATTAATAAATCGGCTGATGATCCGAACAACAAGGAAGACAACAGCAAGCAAATGGCAGTTGATCCATTCGCTCAAACATATAGTGATAAAGGATTAATTAAACCTCCTTATGATATGGCAGTGCTACTGGATATAAAGGAAAGTAATCCTATTCATTCTGCTTGTATTAGCGCAAAAGTCGATGATATTGCTGGTGTTGGTTTTGACTTTGCCCCTTTTGAAGAAGTAAAAGAAGCCGCGAGCCAGGAACAATATAAAAGGTTAAAAGACTTTATGAGAAATTGTAATCCGGAAATGACAAGCTCCGAGATCATAAGGGCCGTATGGGATGATTATGAAACAGTTGGCTGGGGCATTATTGAAGTTGTTCGTAATAACAAAGGTGAACCGTCAGAACTATACCACATTCCAGCTCATACAGTTCGTGCTCATAAAGATAAAGTTCGCTTTGCTCAAATCGTAAGTAACAAAGAACGATGGTTTAAAAAGTTCGGTTATCCTGATGAGTTTCGTCTTGATGATGGTAATCCTTTAGGGGCAGAAGATATTGCGGAAAACGGAACAGAAAAAGCCGGAGAAGTAATTGTTATTCGTAAATTCGGTTCTCGTTCTTCTTATTATGGGATACCTAATTACGTTAGTTCTATCGGTTCAATAGTTGGATCTCAAGCAGTGAGAGATTACAATATAAACTTTTTTACAGGTAAGACAATTCCAGACGCTCTGCTATTCCTTGAGGGTGTCGATGAAATAGATGAGGGAACAGAAAACGAACTAAAAGCATTTTTCTCTGCAGAAACTAAGGGTGAACATCATAAGTTGGCCGTGGTTCCTGTTCCACCAGGAGCAACAGCTAAGTTAGAAAAAGTCAGTCCAGACGTAAAAGAAGGTAGTTTCCGTTTATATAAGCAGGATAGCGCAATGGAGATATGTGTGGCCCATCGTGTACCACCTTATCGTATTGGTTGGGCTATGACAGGTTCATTAGGACAAACAACTGCTAAAGAAATGAACGAGATGTACAAGCGTTCTATTATTGAACCTGGACAAGAAATATTAGAACATCGATTAAATAATCAATTGTTCCGTGTATTTGCTGAAATACTAGGCGGTTTAGATTGGTATTTCAAATTAAATGAAATCGATACGGATGATCGTGAAGCAGATTTGAAGTATGCAAAAGACAGTTATGAGGGTGGAATATTAAAACTGAATGAGTCCCGTAAAGTAGTAGGTTATGAACCTGTACCAGAAGGAGATAAATTCTTTGATGGTAAAACCGAAGCTTCTCCACCTGAACCAATTGCTAAAGCTGCAAATAATGAGCAAGATAACTTAATTGCTATTAATACATTTAGGGAAAAGCATGAAGAAGTAGAGAAAGCTATGCAAAAGAAGGTAGCGGATTTTTTTCCGAGCAGGGAAAACGGCTCTTAAACCTGCTTCCCGTAATTCGTATTAATAAAGCAGATGAAGAATTTGTTCCTGTAATTGATGAAGCAGAAGTTGATGGATTTCTTGATAGTGTCGATTGGGATGAAGAAAGACAAATGTTTGTCGATGAAGTCACAGACACCCTACAGGATGATGTAACAGACTTTGTACAAAGTGCCATTGCATCAAACGGTTTAACCTGGATGGTATTAGACCCAATTGGTGACGTTGCTGCAAAATGGGTTGCTGCTTACGCTATTGAATTAGCTAAAGGAATCCATGAAACCACTAAAGATAGATTAAGAGAAACTATGTTAAAGAATCTTAGTGAGGGAATGGGTGTCGATGCATTAAGTGTTTCTATTGCAGATGTAATGTCAGAAGCAAGTAACTACAGAGCAATGATGATTGCACGAACAGAAACAACATATGCAATGAACTACGGTAATTTAATTGCTTATAAGGGCGCAAATAGAAACACGAAAACATGGCTTACAGGAAACGATGAGCGTGTTTGTAAAGAATGTGGTGGTTTACATTGGGAAACGGTAGATATTGATGATCTATTCAGCAATGGAAAGATGTGTCCGCCAGCTCATCCACATTGCCGCTGCACTATGATTTCAGAAGAGTAGTAAAATACACCTATTTGATTGGGGTTTCATCGTCAAAACGTATACGGCTTTAAATTGGCTGCTATGCGTTTTGACAGTGGAACCCCAATATTTATAGGGAAGGAGGTAAAACGATGGGATACGAACTAAAAAACGCCAATATCAGTTATATTTCACTAGTTACAAAGGGCGCAAACGGTCGTCAATTTGCCATTATGAAAAGTGAATCTGCTAAACAACCTAATATATCAAAGCAAGTTCCAATCCTTAAAACAGAAGAAGAGAAGCAGCTTGTTACAGGTGTTGTATATGAACCAGATGTAGAAGATTCACATGGGGATATTATGACCGCAGAAGAAATAGAAAAGGCTGCTTATACCTTTATGGAAAATTACCAACACATCGACAAGCAACATGATGAAATCGCTGGTAAAGGGACTGTGGTTGAAAACTGGATTGCTAAAAGTGATATGACAGTAGGCGAACAAGAAGTAAAAGCAGGAACGTGGCTTATGACTGTTCGTGTTGATGATGCAGAAACCTGGGAAGAAATAAAAAAAGGTGAAGTCACTGGTTTTTCTATGGGTGGATTTGGTGAACGTGTTGAAATTGCCAAGACTGATGATTTTACTCATGAAGATAAAGGCCTTATTCGAAAAATTCTAGATTTCGTTAAAGGTGAAACTCACAAAATCGCAAAAGGTGAAGTAAAAGACCGCTTTGTTGATGAAAAACAAAAGCGTGATTTGCGGGCTGTTTTTAATTTATTTGAAGATGTGTTCTATTGGGAGATTTGGGAAAGTAACCCCGATATCGACCGTATGGCAGCTGCTCTTGATGATATGAAGGACATACTTTCTTCTATTAAAGGCGGTTATACCATTGCGAAATCAGAGGACAGTGTACAAGCAGAAAGCATTGTTTTAGAAAGTATTAAAAAAGCTGGGAAGGTATTATCCCAAAAGAATCATACAAAATTAGATGAAGCATTAGCTTTAATTACTGAAATAAAAGAAGCAGCTTCACCACAGGAGGAAGACGAAATGAAAGCAGAAGATATTGCAGAGATTGTTAAACAAGCAGTAGAGCCACTAGCTACTAAATTAGAAAAGATTGAAAAGCAAGTGAATGGCGAAGAAGTAGAACCGACACCAGAAGAGCAAACAGATGAAGAGAAAGTTGCAGCGGTTATCCAAAAAGCATTAGCGCCATTTGCTGAACGTCTTGAGAATATCGAAAATGCTGCTTCTATTCGTAAAGGCTTAGACCCAGACGAAGAATTCACACCAGGGCAACAATCAATTAAAAAGTCTAAATGGGCAGGGATTAACCTGTAAGAGGAGGATTTATTATTATGACAATGACTAACGCACAACTATTAAAACGTTTAGATCGTATTGAAAAGGCAGCAATGACAACAAGTGGAATGAATGCAGGATTATTAAATCCGGAGCAAAGTAAAGAATTCTTCCGTATGGCGTTTGATACAACACCATTCTCACAATTACACCGTAAAGAAATGCGTAAAGCGAAGCAGGGTGAATTAGATAAAATCGCAATTGGTGGCCGTATCTTACGTAAGAAAACAGAAAATAGCGATGATGGATACCGTGCCGGTGTGGAAACATCAAAAATTGAATATAATACAAAACCAATTCGTCTACCTTGGGAAATTACTGAAGAATTACTTCGTGAAAATATTGAAGGTGAAGGTTATGAGGATACAGTAATGGAACTCATGTCTACTCAAACCGGTATTGACCTTGAAGACTTACATTGGAATGGTGACCTAGATTCTTCCGACCCATTCTTAAATATTAATGATGGATGGTTGAAAAAAATCAAGAAATCAAAAGCATCACATATTGTGGACCATGCTAAATTAGTAACTGGTACAGGTGAAGCAGCAACTGCTAATGGATTCGGTAAAGGTTCTATCTTTGCGTTATCTGGTGCAATGCCAAATAAATATAAAAATAGTAATCTACGTTGGATTATGTCTCCAAACCGCAGAGAGAAATGGATTGAATATTTAACAAATCGTCCTACAGGTGCCGGTGATGCTGCATTACTTGGAGCAGGAGATCAAGTTAATAAACCAATGGGATATGGAATTGTGACAGTGCCATCTTTAGCAGATGATGTAATTCTTCTTGCAGACCCTAAAAACTTTATTGCAGTTAATACATACGATACTCGTATCCGTAAAACAACAGAAGGTAAAGCTGCAGTAATGGAAGATAAACGATTCTATGTAATTCACTTTGATGATGATGCTGTAATTCAAGAAATGGATGCAGTAGCAATCCTAACAAATATTCCGGATGCGTTTGGAGCTTAATATCCAGGCGTATTTTTTATGGAAACAAACTCTTTGTTATTAGGGTTTTGAATGTATACTTTTTTAATATTTTCTTGTTTTTAATGGAAAACGAGATACAACCAATAAAATCAACAATACGAATGTAAACTTTCATATAATAGTTTGCATTCGTGAAAGGGGTGTTAATTATGAAAGTAGTTACGCTGCGATTCGGTGGCACTTACACCGCTTATGGACAAAAGTTTAAGAATGGCCAAGAAGAAACAGTTGCAAACGAAAAAGCTGATTACCTTGTAAGCACTGGACATTTTGAACTTGTAAAAGAAGTCGATAAGAAGGAGAAAGAAACATAATGGATATTACCTTACAAGACATTAAAGACCGCGTAAATGTGCAAAAGATGCCTGATACAGTAATTCAACAACTAATAGATTACTATGCGGTTATTGCTAAGAAGTATTTAAGAGTTAAGCCGGAGAATCCAATGAAAGAAATCATCCAAACAAGTAAATTAGCTTGGCTTTCTTTTCCTGCTGAATCTATAGCAAAAGTAACTCATGTTAGTTCTAAACAAGATATGACCGATTCTATTACTATAAATGGGCGTATTGTTTATGGTTTATCCGAAAATCAGTTATATGAATTCGAATATAAGATACAAGATTATGATGATCTGCAGGTACTTATGAAGAAATGTATTATTGATTTGGTTGTTTCTGCAGTAGTTCGTGCTAACTTACAACGAAAAGGTATGAAGACATCGGAGAGTATTGGTGATTATTCGTACCAGATTAGCCCAGAAACGCTAGATGAACCAGCTACAAACAATAAGATACTCAATGGTTTAAAAGGTTTTAGAGCCAGAGTTAAGCCGGTGATGGCCACATGAACGAAATGTATTTCGATGATGGTGGGATGGATGATTTATATATTCATGAGGTAGTTGTAAAACGAAAATCAAAAAAGAAACAATCCTCTGGTAATTATGCAGAAATAGAAGCGGACGTTTACGAGAATATGACTTGTCGTGTAACTACTAATTCTGCTGCTGATAATGAGAGATTTAAGCGTGATAAACAAAATTTCGATACAACCTTTAAGATATATGCACCTGCTTCTTACATAATTAAACCCAATTATCTTATTCATTTCAAAAATGAAGATTTGGGTGTTGATTATACGTTTGAAGTAAAAGGAGAACCGCGTAATCCTGCGTTTATGAATCACCACATTGAAATTTATTGCGAAAAGGTATGAATCTATATGGCTAATTCAGTAGAAATTGAGTACTCAAGCAATATGGAGCAAATAAAGACGCATATTAACGCTATGTGTGTTGAAAAAGTCACAGCAGCATCTATTCATTTACAAAATCAAGTTAAGAAGAATCTCACGGGTAGCCGTAGCGGTAAACAATACAAAATACCTCATACGAGTCGAAAATATACTGCTTCTAAACCAGGTGAAGCTCCTGCTGTTCGTACCGGTGACTTGTTAAATTCAATTAAATACAATGTTAAACGGTCACAATCAGAGGTATTGGGTGCAGTAGGGAGCGATTTGAAGAAAGCAATATGGCTTGAAACTGGTACAAGTCATATGGAAGCCCGTCCATTCCTATTAAAAGCGTTTGAAAAAGAACGTAGAGAACTTAAAAGAATGATGGGAGGGTAATAGATGTCTAACACTATTGCAGCTATTAGAATGCTTGTAGAGAACGATGAAATAATAAAAGCTAATCTATCAGAATATGGTGAAGGCGAGGACAAAGGCCCTGCTCTTACATTCCAAACCGCACAAGATGATATGAACATGCCTTATGCAGTTATAAGAATTGAAGCAAATAATCCGGATGACGTCGAAATTATAGCCCGTATGATTCTTAATTTTGATGTGTATTGTGATAACGGGGATTATGATAAGGCAAATACAATTGCTACACGTATTGAGAAGTTACTAGATAGAGAAGTCGGTTTAAAAGATGATGGGATACTTTCTATACATCGTGCAGGTAGTATCCCTGTACCAGATGAAGACCCATCTATCATTCATATAAATGTAAAATTTCTTGTCCGAACCATGCGAACGGACTTGTATTAGGGGGTAGGACAAATGAGCTGGAAATTAATTAACGGTGTCCGTGAAGGGACTACAGATAATTTTGTTATCGGTCCTGGTGTCATGTACAAAGGGTTTAAAAGTGTAAAAGAATTAGGTGAACTTGTAGGAGCAACTACAGGCGGAACAAAAGTTGGTTTTGATCGTGAGTATTATGATGCAGATATTGATGGTGTACTAGGCAAAATGGTGCGCGGTAAGTGGTTATTAAAAGATGAACCGCATGTAGAACTTACATTAGTAGAGTTTACAAAAGAAAACCTGCAGTTAGCTTTACCAGGGATGACGGTAGATAGTACAACTGAAACAGATTACGATATTATGAAACCTTCAAATGATATTCCAGATTCGAATTACCATGATATCGCACTAATCGGTATGATTTCGGGCAGTGAGTTACCAGTAATTTTTGTAATTCGTAATGCAATGGTAGTTTCATCTATTGAAGTAGATCTAAAAGACGGTAAAGGAACTGTTGGTTTGAAATGTAAGTTTATCGGCCATTACAGTGAATCTGCACCAACTACACCACCATACGAAATCTATTTACCAAAGAAAAAGAAAGCAACAGTACAAAAAGCACCGGCTACCGCATAAATGGTAGTCGGTTTTCTATTGCATGAAACGAGCTGAATACAAAAAAGGAGCGGACGAAATGACTTCTATATTAGAAAAAATGATGAATACCGGTACAGAAATTACAATCTTAGGTGAAAAAGTAACAATGCGACGATTAAATGTAACGGACGTTTGGCGATTCGCTAAGATTATTTCGAAGGTTGGACGCAACGCAATAGTTAACTTTGCTGATTTCGGTAAGGATAAGCAAGCAATGGATGAACTAACTAAAGCAGCAAAATCTCTTCCAGAAGAAGAAAGACAAGCACAATTAGTTGCACTTAAAGAGAAGCAGCAACAAAAAGGATTAGAATTCGCTTTCCGTGTTCTAACGATGATCCCTGCTTGTGAGGATGATTTTACAGAGTTCTTTGCTAGTTTATTAAAAGTGAAAGCCGAAGAATTTAGACAGTTCCCTCCGGAAGCAATGGTTGCTGTTATACAGGGCCTATTAGAAAGTGAAGACTTAATGACTTTTTTCAACCAGGTCAAGGGACTCGTGAAAGTTCAGAGCGAGAAATGGAGCCAATCAGCAGCAGCTCCGATTCAAGCTTAAACGAAAATTCAGATGAATATTTAGAGGAAGCCGAACAAAACATGTTACGTGCTTTCGATAAGATCCAAAAACGGTATGGATGGACAGATGATTATGTCTTATCAATACCGTATTCGCGTTTAATGGATCTGTTTTCTTTAATTGCACGAGAAGAGCAGCAAGAAGAACTAAATGAGTGGAAGAAGATGGCGTTCATTGGCTTTCAAACCCGTCAACTTGAAGAAGGTACTACTTTTAATGATTATCTTCAAGCCTTTGGACTAACGGACACCCAGGACGATAAAGAATCATCTTATGAAATGGGTGAAGTATGGACGAAAGAAGAGTGTGAAGCGCATGCTGCTCAAATCATGGCTCACTTCCAAGAAGACGATGAAGAATAAAATGGTTATCGGCCCCGTGAAAGGGGGTGCGTAAATGTTAGCTGAAATGTTCCAACTGTTCGGAACGATTGGTATTAAAGCAGAAGGCGCTTATAAAGATTTACAACAATTCGAAGATCGTGTACAAAAAACTGCAAATGGAATGCATGATAAGTTTCAAAAAGCAGGGGAATCAATTAGCCATGTAGGTAGCAAGATGCAAGAAACAGGCGCAAATATGACTGCCGGTGTTTCATTACCTTTAGCTGGTATTGGTGCAGCTGCTGTAAAAGTAGCGTCTGATTTTGATGCATCTAATAGAAAGCTAGAATCTACACTTGGTTTATCAAAAGAAGCTACAAAAGAGCTTGGTAATGTTGCAAAAGATACCTGGAAAGATGGATTTGGAGAAAGTATTCAAGAAGTTGATGAAGCCGTAATACAAGTAAGTCAAAACATGAAGAATCTTTCTTTCGATGAAATGCAGGGAGCTACGCAGAACGCTATGACTCTTGCAAAAACTTTTGACACGGATGTTAATGAGGTTACACGAGGGGCCGGACAGCTTATGAATCAGTTCGGTTTAGATGCAAAAGAGACATTTGACCTTTTAGCTTCTGGTGGACAAGCAGGCTTAAACTTCTCAAATGAAATGTTTGATAACATTTCCGAATACGCGCCTTTATTTAAACAAGCAGGATTTTCTGCAGAAGAGATGTTTACCATTATGGCAAATGGGACGCAAGATGGTTCATACAATCTCGATTACATAAACGACCTTGTGAAAGAGTTCGGTATTCGTGTACAAGATGGATCAAAAGGTGTAACTGAAGCATTTGCAGAAATGAGCCCAGAAACTCAAAAGGTTTGGGACAATTTCAATAAAGGTAAAGGAACTTCTGCAGATGTATTTAATGCCGTCTTAGGTGATTTAGGTAAGATGGACGATAAAGTAAAAGCAAACCAACTTGGTGTTGCTGTATTCGGTACAAAATGGGAAGACATGGGTGCCGATGCTGTATTAGGGCTAAATAACGCCGATGGTGCATTACAAAACGTTGATGGCAGCATGAAAAAAATGCAGAAAACGCAGCAAGAAGCTTTTGGTGTTCGTTGGCAGAAACTAACTCGTACCACAATGGCATCATTAGAACCGTTAGGACAAGCTATTTTAGATATTGCAGAAGTGGCACTCCCTCCAATCATTAAAGCAGTAGAAGTTGCTGCAAAGGCATTCAGTTCTATTCCTAAACCAATCCAAATTGGTATTGTAGCAATTTTAGGTATGGTTGCTGTATTAGGGCCGTTAATTGCCATGATGGGATTTATGACAAGTGGAGTAGGTGCATTTGTTGGCTCGTTTAGATTCCTGGTACCAGTATTAACAAAAGTACCAATGCTATTTACAGGGATCCTAAAACTTGGCCCTAGATTAATAGGTATGTTCGGAATGATAGGAAGAGCCGTTGCTTTTCTAGGAAGTACTGCATTTGCAGGATTGTTAAAGGTTGGCCCTAAACTTATTGGTATGTTTGGTGCAATAGGAAAAGCCCTAGCACTATTGGGCAGATCCATGATGACTTTACTGATGAATCCTTGGACGATTGCCATACTAGCAATTGTAGGATTAGTATATTTAATTTACAAAAACTGGGATGACATTGTTAAATACACCAAACAAGCAGTTAAATGGCTTGGTGATGCCTGCTCTAAAGGTTGGGATGCAACTGTAAAAGGTGCGAAATCCGCTTGGAATGGGTTGTCTAAGTTCTTCTCTGGATTCTGGGAAGGTACGAAAAAGGTATTCAGTTCTGCAATGTCATTCATAGGTAAAATATTTTCTAAAGCTTGGGATGGTTATGTAAAAGTAGTTAAATTTTATTTCAGCTTAATGAAAAATATAATTACCTTTGGTTGGAATGCAATTAAAGCTGTATTCTCTTTCGCTTTAAACCTAATCAAAACTATTTTAGTAGGCGCTTTTAACTTCTATAAGACTCTATTCCTAACAGCCGTTAAATTATGGCAGACTATATTCCGTACAGCGTGGAATATCATTAAGACGATTTTTACCACTGTACTTAATTTCTTGAAAACATTTATTCGTGCTGCTTTTGAATTCATAAAAAATGTGATTTCAACAGTAATGAATGTTATTAAAACTATCATTTCTGCAGCATGGAATTTTATAAAAACAGTATTTGTTACTGTATTGAATTTCATTAAAAATACTGTTCAAACAGCATTCAACTTCATTAAAGACATAATTACTTCCGTGATGAATGCAGTTAAAAACTTTATTCAAGTGGCATGGAATTTTATAAAGTTCACAATCATTAGTGCAGTACGTGAATTTGTTGGGTTTGTAATTACTAATTTCAACAAATTGTATAACACAATAACCGATGTTGTTGGCGGTATAAAAGAATTTATTGTTAGTAGCTTTAAAACTATAAAGAAAGCAATCACTGGTGCATTTACAGGGGTTGTAGATACTGTAAAAGATGTATTTAGTAAGGTTGGTTCTATAGTGAAAAATGTAGCAAAAGATGCAGTTAGCTGGGGAAAAGATATTATTGCCGGTATTGGTGAAGGTATGTCCGGCATGGCAGATTGGCTTATAAAAAAAGCTAAAGGAGTTGTTTCGGGAATACCTAAAGCCGTATTAAAGTTCTTTGGTATTCGAAGTCCATCCCGGTTAATGATGGAATACGGGGGCTATATTACAGAAGGTCTTGGTGTAGGGATGGAACAAATGATTCCTGCAGTAGACAAAGCTTCTGAACTATTAAATAAAGCTGTTGTTCCACCTAAACCAATGAAACTAGTAACCGATGTATCTAATCAAATTGGACAAATGGGAGCACGTTCTGCTGATCTAATCGGTAAAACTGCACATCCATTTGCTGGACAAACCCACGTTGAGAAGAAAACGGATAATGGTGTAACAATTCAAAATGCTACATTTAAAGTCGCTGTTGAGAAACTACAATCTGCAGACGACTTTGTAAAAATGAGAAAGCTGCTACAAAACGTAGTTGCTGATGATCTAATGGGAATGGCGGTGCGAAATGTATGAGTATATTAAAAACATTGCATAGAAGAGCTGGTTCATACCATCTCTTAGGAAAGGCTGCAGAGTTAAAAGACACAATAAGATATACCATTGATTTCTCATGGCCAGGGACATATAACTTTTCGTTTTTGTCCCAGGTTCCTATTGGTTCTGATGGAATGCTACCGAATAAATACTTTGTTGTTCGGGTTAATGGGATTGAGAGATTCAGAGCACGAGGTCCTTATGATTGGGAAGCGAGAGAAATCTTTGTAGGTGCAGGTCCACAAACGATTGAATTTACAACAATCGGTTATGGTTCCTCTGATGTAGCATATATACGCGACGTACATTACTATGCATTTGGGCATGTACCTAATATCGAAAAGATTGAACAAACAAAATTACCGAAATCACTAGATGGCTTAAAAACTTATAATGTCATGCACGGATACCCTCGTTACCAGAGTGCGGGGAATAAAGGTTGTGAAGTAGAATTTACGGCTCTATTCAACGATATCAGTCATTGGCGTGAGTTCATGAGGGAAATATATCGCCCTCATATTATTACAGGTGATTACGGTACCTATGGGGGTATTATCCCGCCGAATGAAGTAGATGCAATACGAAAAGGAACGCTAGTCATAGCAAAATGCAAATTAATATCTATGTCACAAGCAGGAGTAGGAGTTGATGGAATGTGAGAGAAGGATCTATTTCTTTAATTAGAATGTTGGGGAGCTATTTCCAGGTTGGGAATAACTCCCCTAATTTAATTGTTTATATGAAAAGAAGAGACTCTTCTTCTTACGTACAAATACAACACCGTGTAATAGGCTTAGAAGTGCAGGAGAACTCAGATCAGTTTGCTAGTACATTTACTATTACCTTTGCGAATGAATACGGCCAAATGGCTCCTGATAACTGGTATGGTAAGTTCTCTTCTATTTCAGAATGGTTTTATAACAGTGAGGTAACAAATACAAACCAGCTATATCCGCAGACTGAATTTAAAGTGTCTATTGGCTACGGTGAGGAAGCATTACCTTATATACATGGTTTTGTATCTGATGTGAAGGTAAATGCCGAAAGCGGCACGGTTTCAGTTACCTGCACTACATCCTATAAGAAGGTTTTACATAAATCAGTAATCCCAACACCTGGATCAGATGAAATTGTTGCACCTACTGGTAATGTTTATGATGTTGTGAAGTTCTTCTTCCAAAAAGCCGGAGTTGTCCTACACGGTAACAGAGTAAATATTCCTGGAACCAATCAGAGCTGGATTGTAGAAGGAGCAACAGGAAAGAGATTTCAAAAATGGGATGAAATTGTCCGCGATATTATAGATACAACATTCCACTATATTAAACACGAACCAGACGGAAGTTGTACATTTATGAAAATGCCAGACTATGCAATTAACGAACCTGCAAAGTTTAGTTTTAGAGAAGGGGAAAATCTTATCTCTTTAGATATGCAGCTAACTGACCAGGATATAAGTAATAGTATTGTTGTTAAATGTGGAGATTACGCAAACGGATTTCTTAATTCGTTTCTATTAAAAAATGTATCGCAGGGTGATTTACGAGAGGAAATGATAGAAGTTCCCTGGGCGACAACGTTCTTTGCAAGAAGAGCGGTTGCTGCAGCTTATCATTTAAAAGCAATTCAAAAGTTCAGAACATTAACAGTAGCAGTAGTTGGTGATCCAAGAATTCAATTATTTGATGTTATTTCTGTTTACAATAGAGATTCTGGTCAACAGTGGAATTACTTTGTTAAAGGGATTAATACAATGATTTCTGCAGATGATGGATTCTATCAAACTTTAGATTTAACTGTTAACTATGGGTATGAACCTGCTCCTTATACAGATATAACCGGTATTACAGTAAATGTAGATACATTACGTTTAAAACTTTGGGATTGGGATTTAGAGGATGGCGATTTATTAAATATTTACTGTAATGATAAATTAATCGAAGAAAATTATTTCATCCGGAACAATCCGACGTATGTTGATATTCCACTTGAATACGGCGTGAATATCATCGTATTTGAAGCAGTACGAAACCCAAAAGGGATTCTTACAGGACGTTTGCAAGTACTGGATACGAAGAATAATATCTTATTTGATTATGGTTCTTTACCAGATTTATCATTTCCTCGGGTAAATCAAGACGCAAATCACTATTATATCCAGCGTCCAGCCAAAACATGGTCTGTTACGAGGGTGAATTAGGGGTGATTCTATGATAATGCAAAAAAACTTATATGATCCAATCATGTATTTGATGAAGGGATTAATCGATAGGCAAATATATACCGGTGGTAAACCAATGCCTGGGAATGATCCAAACGACGTATTTAAAGAAGGCATGACCGAAGGATATACACTTATTCGTGACGGCGCTCGTTTATCTGCAGTCGATGGAGATAAATATTTACACTATGATTTAGCTTTTAATGCACATGGCATGTTAGAAAAAGTTCTTGTCTCCCATAAAGTAACTGGAAAAGAGATGGAGATACAATTAATTTATAATGCACAAAAACAATTGGAACGTGTGCAGCCGCGACTTCTTAATAAAGGTAACGGTATACTATCTGATTTACCAATTCCCGATGTGTCGTAATGATGCACGGGAATTTTTTAATACAAGAAAAGGGTGATTGCTCTTGTTTGAAACAACCTATTTAGCCGGTGGCCGATTAGATCCACCTTTTCATCCAACTAAACCAGAACCATTCATACCTGGTTTCATTATGGATTCTACATCATTTAAAACGGACGAAAAGAAATATACATTACCTGCAGATATGGAGATTTACGCAATTAGTGTTAGTTCATCCATTTACGAATTAGATGATAAATGGGATTTAATCATAAACGGACAAACCGTTTGCCAAGATATTTATACAAAGCGGCTCCCGGAAGGTATGCACTTTATGGTTTATAAAGCGATAAAAGCAGGAGACACAATTGTATTTCGATTCCATAACCAAGGGATTCTTGATAAAACAGTTTGGTTTGAATTGCACTTTTTAAGATAAGGGGGCGTATTGATGAGCTTTGCTGTTACTTACATGGCTGGTGGAAGATTCGACGCACCTTACTTCCCAACAAAAACAGAGCCATTCATACAAGGGCGAAGAGTTGGTATACATGATGAAATTCATGTAGATAAGTTTTCATTACCATTCGAAACAGAAATGATTGCTTTTTCTGTAGCTGCTTCACATTACAGTGATTCGGACTACTGGAATTTATTTATTAATGGCCAACAAGTATTTAAAGAGGTTTATGTAAAAGATGTGCCGGAGGGATTTAATTTCTCCATTGTAAAACCTATACCTGCTAATGCAGAACTAAAGTTTGAATACCACAATGCATCTGCAGAGAAAAAAGCTATATGGCTTAATTACCAATTATTAAGAGATTAGGGGCGTGAAATAGATGGCATACGTTGAAAAAATGTATACAGAAGGCGAATTCCAAGACGAAATTGTTAAATTGGTAATCGCTAACGGATGGAAGAAAGTAAAATCATTTTTCAAAGCTGTTTATCCAGATATGGAACAGAAATCTGACGATGATACAAAATTTGAATTTGGCATGAGTAAGCACATGTTAGTGAAGAACAATAGCGGTTCTATTTATGGGATTGCTCAAATTTCAAAATGGTCACTTAAAAAGTCAGAGATTAAATACAACTTCACAAATGAAGAAGGAAAGAAAGCTTTTGCCGAAGACGGTAAAAAACGTCTAGAAAGTGGCCGGGATCGTTCTTGCTTTTATGTTTACATGATTGAAAAAGAACCAAGCGTTGCTGATGAAGGTGTACTTGTTCTTCCTTATGAACCTAACAAATTTGAAAAAATATTATTAGATGTGGAATTAACTAAGATAGGAATTACTCTAAAGACAAATCCAAGTAGTGGCGGTATATATAAAGTTTACTCTTATGATGAAGCAGAGACACAAGTCATGATGTCTCCTTGGGTGAAAGTAACATTGCGAAATACGAATATCCAAGGTGTCGATGCTCAAACAAATTGGTGGCCAGATTCATTAGTGCGAATTAATGGCCAAGTTGATGAAAGTCGCGTTGTTTTATTAATACAAGCAGATAATACACCAGCTTTTGAAAACAATGTAGTTCCAGTTACTCCGCTTTATATGGGCCAATTAGAAAGTTACGCTAATGATGATACATTAGGGGATGCATTATGGGCAGGAACCGCATTTGATACCGGGAACGAAGCAGCATCACACAAATTCGATTTTAACGATACGAAACCATATAGAAATGTAGAAAATTACATGCCTGTCATGAAGTCTTATCCACGTTCTCCTGGTAATGGTATTGATAACGTAATTATTAAACGTTCACGATTAGGAGCAAGATACCAGGCTCATTTTATTGCTTGGAATGTAGCGCCTAATGCAATGCCACCAGATCGCGTTGGTAAAGATGGCGGTCAATATTCACTAGCATGGCAATCGCAGGATAATGACGAGTACAAATATCAATTTAACCCGTCTGTTTATAGCAATAAAGTACATACTTCTCGCGCTTATATTGTGCATCCAGATGAAGGTGTACGTGGATATTTACCTTATATGATCCTATTGTCTCCGCTAGGTCTATTAAATAGCGATAGATTAAAAGTTAGAAAGAATACTTGTCCGGATTCACACGACATTTACAAATTCTTTAATGTAGATGCTATTTCACCAATTACAAAAAGACCTGCTACGGCGTATCGTCCTGCTGGATTAGGTATTTTTGAGAAAACAGTATAAAGGAGCGTACATATATGTGGTTTGATAAAGTCGTATATTTACAAACATTACCGCAAGAATTAGAAAAACTATTTGCTGATAACGGTTGGAAACGAACGCTATTTTTCCAAATCAAGAGCGGCATTTCAAAATTTATTGATGTAAGGTTGTTTGAATCGTTAGGAAGTGATGGAGAACGCAGAAGGTTCGGTATAGCAAATGCGTATGATACTGCGGATTCTGATTTCACTGATAGCCGGTTTATTTCTGCAGATTCTCCACTAGGTAAATTAGGGATGGGGGATGGAGTAAAGAAAGACTTCTCTATCCCTGTTTCTCCTGTTCTTGGCCCTTCTGTCATTGTATATGTAAATGGGTTTGAGCAAGAAAAGAGTAAATATAAGGTGGATGCAACTACAGGAAAAGTAACATTTACTACCGCTATTGCAAAAGGCGATAAAGTTACATGCGAATATAGATTAGCTACCAACACATATGAACCGAATAATGACATGCTGCTATTTACTTTCAATCGATACTTTATTGAAAAAGAGATCCTTTCCGGTGATAAATTAGGGGAATTAGGAAAAGGAAATGGAACGAAAAAGAACTTCGCATTGCCATTCCCTAACTTTGACGAAAGTAGGACCGTAGTTTACAAGGATAATACTATTGTTGATCCTAGCGAGTATTCGTTCACTGAAACGGAAATTGTATTTAAAACCGCACCTGCAGCAGATACAACAATTAAGATTAGCGGTATTTATTTCTTATTACCAAAAGAAGACGGAACACTGGATACATTAACGGCAAAAACAAGTTTCGATGTACAAAAGATGGAAAGTATTATGGGCGAAGTATATTCTACGATTAATTTTGTGAACCCATCCCCTTATACATCAATTAGTTTTACACCGGAGCAGCGTTTCTCTAAAGAATTAAATCGCGACTCTGTTGTTTATCTGTATGGGAACGCAAACAAGGACCGCTTAATTATGTTTATGCGTGTCGATCCAACACCAAATCCAGTTCGTGCATTATTTGTTCCGCTGTATATCGGAAAATTATATACATTCGATGTTGCACCAAGAAAAAACATGATTATTCTAAGCGGCTGCAGACCAGGCGACCAATTTGTTTATTCACCAAATAAGAAAATTGGTAATGCGCCACTTGATTACGGTTCTGATACATCAAACGGAAACGAAACGGTTCAATTATCACAATCAAGCACAGGAGCCATGTACCAACACCATTATTTAGCTTTCATTACTCATGATATGTCAGTAGATAGTGGACAAGGACGCTTTAACCCATCGGTTTATAGTGGTAAATATCATTTATCTCAAATTTATATTGTTCATCCAAACGATGGATATGTTGGAAAACTAGATGATGTTTATGCAGTTCATCCGAAGAATATCCAGCAAGCCGATGAACTAGAAATTGAAAAAACAGTTGTAGATGAAGTACTTGGACAAGGTGACGGACACCGTAAAGTATTTCATTTAGAACATAAGCCAAAGGGAGAAACGTTAAGATTATTCATTTCATGTAAAGAAGTAGAAAAAACGGATTATGTATACAATGCAGAAGATAAGACCGTTACATTTAACGAAGCACCGGTTATTGGTTCTGAAATCACAGGCGCTTATGAAATGGCTCAATTATATCGTTACACATTACCAACAACGCCAGTTTGTCCTATGACACAAGCGAAAGCAACACCATTTAATCCAATTGGTTTAGCAATCTACAAAGAAGATATTTAAGCATAAGGGGGTAGCAGAAGAATGAGTGAAAAAGTTTATTCTATTGCTTCCCCTTCTATATGTACCAAAGAAAAAAGTCATGTTGTTGTCGTTGGTTCTGGACCAGATCGGAATGAAAAAGTTTATTCTTTTTCTATTACACCAGCGAATACAGAAAACAAAAATGATGTTGATTATCCAATTTGCATTGCTCCTTATGCGAGATATAAGGCTGTTAAAGAAGATAACGCAGGAGTAACCGCTACAAAAGTAAGAGCAAAAGGGATTTTAACAGATGTTGTAGAGAATGCATTGCGACAAATAGAGGTAGAAGCCTACATTTCAAATACAACTGATTTTGATTTGAATCGAAATATAAATGTGGCCAACATTGAAATGCAGCATTCGCAACGAATGGACAGTATTTCTGTTCAACTAATTTCTGCAGAAGAATCACCACAACATAGACGAATTTTCGATATAAACCATATCGAAGGGGTAGAGAGCACAAAACCAAACGAGATAGAAGCAATGGTACACGCTTCGGATGAAACAAATCTTATAACGAATGAATATGAAGCTGCACCGATCATAAAGCAGGATTTACTAAAAGGTAAGTTACGTGAATTCGTTGCAGGTGTGGAAGTATTACCGGAATGGGTAAATGTTGCGCGTATTGTATACGGTGAGGGTTTTTATAATGACCTTATGGCTGACAGAGTTACAACGGATTATGAAGCTGTATCAATGCATAATGAAACGAGCGATATTGTTACCAGGGAGCTAAAAGCTACACATGCAGAAGTTACTTTATCTACTGCAGTTCCAAATATATATCCTGTATCCATTGTCAAAAATGAAACTGGTGATATACAGCAAAAAGAAATACTTCTTCATGCTCCGGCACAATTCGAATTTGGTACCAAAGAGCGAGAAGTTAAAGGAATTATAGAAGAATTTGATTTGTTCAATGGTATGGGTATACCGGTTTATCTTCCGAATTATGATTTATTTGCTCGTATGCAAAGAAACATTGAAACATCTATTGCTACACAATATGAATCGAACCGCTTAGAAGAAGTAGAAAGCGTGAACCTGCTCCCTTATGAAAATATAGAAAGCGCGTATTTAATTCGTGACATAGATGTAGAGCAAATTAACCTGGATTACTCTATTCGAACAAAGGAACTTGCTGCAGATGTTATTGCAAGTAATGAAGTAAGCAAGAAAATAAATGTATTCGATACCGAAAGAAATGAATCTGCATCATTTACAAGAACAAAAGAACAGTATGCGAATGTAGATACAACACACACATTTGAACGTATCGTAGAAACACTTGATTCTATTTATGCCGATCAACAAGAAATCGCAAATAAAGAAAATGTATTTACAGCAGCTGTAGAGGTAGGACAAGAAGTTAAAAATGCTTCACGGGTATTATCTGTTAAAGATATTTCCGGAACTGACGATGCAAATAAATCGCAAAACATATTCGAGATACAGACAATTGTCGCAGAAGAAGCAGAGAGATTACATGAAATAAATGCCGGTATTACTACTGCAGATTATTCTCACCGTATCTTAAAAGAATTACAAGGCGTATCGCCAGACTTTACTTTTGCAGAAGTGAAAAATGAGTTGCAAGCAACTGTAGTTGAACTGGATCAAGCAGATAAAGAAGATACTGCAGTACTTACACATGTAGATGAAATTTCTTCATTCGGATTAAAAGAACGCTTAATTATTACCCATGTAGATACTGATGAAGTTGCCAATAAAACAGAAAAAGAATTTCAAGCTAACATAGAAGAGTTTGATTTATTTGAGGGCCTTGGTATTCCTGTATATCTTCCAGAATTCGATTTGTTCAGCCGTGTTCAAAAAGAACTAGAAACACGTATTACCTTATTTAATAATTCATCTAAATCATTAAATGTGATGCAGATGAAACTAGATCAAACAATTGAATCTGAAAAAGCAATGAAAGAACATATAACTGCAGTAATTGAAGAAGTGGCTTCTGACATCGTTCCAAATATCTTAGATACTGAACATATATCATTAGATATTTTTTATAAACAGGATACACAACAAGCTCTTATTACAGAGCAAGAAGCCTTTACCGGTATACGTGAATTTGAAGGCGGAATTATCTATGATATAACACCAGCCGATAAAGAAGTTATAACAACAGATACAAATGTAATTGAAACTGTAGAAGCAGCAAGAGAATCTGAACGATATGCAGTCGTTAGTGAACAAGAATTGTTAGAGCGACAGGCTATTGTAGACACTGTGACCAACGAAGTAGATACATTTGATAGGGAACATGAATTAGAAATCGTTACAGAGGAATATGAACGGTTTGAACGTATACCAGAACGAGAATCAGTTCTAGAGGATAATGAACTATTCAAAATGGAGAGAGTACTAGATACAGAAAAACCAGATGAATTAATAATCATTGAAAAGGAAAATGATGATCCGAAGTTATGGCTGCGACATAGTCGTCAATCTTGGTGGACAAATTCAAACTGGAAAAAAACAAGATAAAGGGAAGGTGATGGAATGGCAACACCTCAATTAGGTAATAGTTTACTGAAACCGGAATCCGGTTGGACTCGAAAGCATTGCAGTTTAGCAAACGTAGGTCCAGGTAATTTTTTTTACGATATGCCACTATACGGAAGTCCTGCTGCACAAACTGGAAAATGGGATGTAGTGGGCGATGATAACAATCTTATTGATGCAAGTGCCTGGTTTGTAGGGAGAGAAGAGGGCCGCACATTTTCGTTTAAGTTTACCGGAACATCTTTACGCATAATGCTTAAACAGTGGTATGAACACAAATTTAACATTGAAGTCAGTATTGATGGAACTAAGTTTACTGGTTCAGTTCCTGCTACTTCTAGTTCTTTCCATGTTTGTTTTGAAAAACTAGATTTAGTGAAAGGTGAGCATATCGTTACTGTTACAGCAAAAGGTTCCGCTTTATCACCAGGGAAGCCAGGAAATTTTTATACATTTTTAGCTGCTGTTGATTACGCAGATTTAAGTGCTAAAGTCGGTGATGTATTAAAAGAACCGGAACCAGGTTGGAAGCGATTTGATGATACGGATAGTAATATTAAATATATAGGCACTTGGAATCATCTAGCAAACTCTAAGGGTTACTTTAACAATACAGTATCTTTTCATAATAGTGATCACGGTAACGAACCTTTCACCTGTGAGTTTGCATTTTCGGGAACTGGAATTCGAGTTATTTCAGAACACAATAATTACTCAAGTTATCGATATCCAATACAAATTACAATAGACGGTTCTTCTGAAACTTACACAATTTCTCCTAAATCTCCATTACAACAATGTTTAGCATATGAGAAATTAAATCTTTCAGCAGGTATTCATACAGTTGTAATTGAAGCTCAAGAAAATATTATAGATGCTATTGACGTATTACGGGGAGAATTACTATCACCAGATTTAATTAAAAAGCCTAAAGTATCCTTGTATGAAAAAGAAAGTGGAAAAATATTTGTAGATGATTTTGATTCCGTAAATCCAAAATGGCTTATGTCACCATCAAATGCATTTAACAATGCTGTAAAAAAAGGATTCCTTCGTATGAATCATTTTGCAGATAAAGACGTTATGCTTTTAATCAATAAACCACAAAGTAACTTTGCAATCCAGGTTATTGCGGATTATGCTCCTACAAAAGATGGTGATGAAGGCGGTCTACTAATTTATCAAAACGAAAAGAATAAAGTGGAATTTCTCGAATCCTATTCTGCCAATAGTTCACGAAGCAATAAAGAGTGGATGGCAATTTGTAAGGAAGATCAATGGGACTTTTACACAAAGACAGATACGTTTTTTGATTATACGGATAACGATTCATTAGCAGCAAAAAGAATTGGGGTTGTTTTAAAAAGAGGAACTGCAGAGGGATTTGTACCGCTAGACATCAATAAAATTATTATGACAACAAGTAATATGTTACGTCTGCGCCAACTATATGAAAATTATAAAGTTGTATTAAAAGATACTGCAGATAATATCCTGTCTACTAACATTGTAGCTGCAGCTCATACAGGCATTGATATTCTACTTCCTTCTTTAGAGTTTGAGGGAATCATAGAAATATATGATGAAGAAAACGAACTACTAGCAAAGAAACAAGCTACCTTCTATGGTGGGGATATGTATTGTATGGGTTCATCCCTACAAATCAAAATGAATAGCGAAGAATTAAATACAACGGATCCAACGAATTTAGGTTACATGGTGAATAATGAGCGTGTTGTAATAATGACAATCGTAAATGATAACATCGGTGCTGCTACAAATATAAAACTATCCATTCAGCAGTACATGGAGAAAGTCGGTTACACCTGGGCGCTTATTTCGTTAGATGGGACAAGCTATTTAAATGAAATACAGATTGATTCCGTAGCCGCACAAAGTACGCGTGATTTTTGGGTAAAGGTTGTGAAGGATACAAATTTCCTAGCATTCGAACCAATTTATTTTAATATTCATCTAAAACATAATTGAGGTGAATACAATATGGGAACTGTAATGAAATTATATAGATATACATTCGGAAGTGAGATTACACCATCAATCCTTATTGAGAGGAATATACAAATTACAATTGAACCAGGAAAAACTCTATATACTCCACTGGATGTAGGTTGTAACAAATATGATATTCGTACGCTTCAAGTTTCAAATGATTCAAACGTTGAAGCAATGTTATTTATGTACGATCAAAAAGAGAATGGGAATCAAATCTATAAAAGTTTATCAGAAAAAAGAACATATGATATTTTATCCGTTCCTTGCGAGGATAAAGATCATACAAACAAGGTCCATCTTTATATAGAAAATAGGGGCGTAGCAACCTCTACTTTTAATGTTTCTATGAAAGCGATACGTTTAAGTTAAGGAGGAACATATAAAATGACAAATAAAATTTGTAAGTTACACAGACTAGAGCGAAGAGAAGTCTTTATGAAAATCATCGATGAAATGAAAAAGGCTGGATGGCAGCAATTAAATGCTGATGCGCCATCAAAAGATAAAATTTACGTCATGTACTCAAGCGGTAACGACGGTATGAAGAACCATTCTTTAGAATTGCGCCCATTTGATGCCGTTACTGCAAGTAGCCAAGATATTATAGCAGGCAAATATAACGATTATGACATAAGAACTTATTCTGCTACTGATGCAACCTTTAGATTAATTGAACGATATGATAAAGAGCAGGATGTTACTTTCGGAGGACCTGGTCCTTTCTACCCTTTGTGTTTTCATCAAGGGAAAGTAACTAACAGCACTAGTGTTACTACTATTAGTAAACCAATTGCTATGGTGGACCTATATTTATACGTTGATAAAGACATTGTTATCTATTGTGTTTATGAAAATGATGATAATCTTCCAGAACGAAAAGGGAAGACTGCAATGGGATTATTTGGAGTTCCGGATGAGCTATATCAACAAGAACAATTCAAGCCTATATCTGCTCCTTTTAGTGTCTTGGTGAGTGTTTGTCCAAAGTCCCCTGGTGCAGCAATGGTAGCTGCTAGAAGTAAGCTTATATATGATGGATTAAATAGTATTCCTGTTAATACTTTCATTTGGGATAAGGTATTTTTAAAGGCACCTTCTTTAGAAGGAAATATAATATTCACATCATTTTTTATGGGAGATAACGTAGATGGATTAAGGGCAAAATTTGATGGCCTTTACACATATAGAGGTTCAAATTTTGTAACTGGTGATATCGTTGAAATTTCTCAAGATGAAGAAGTGCAGAAATATAAATTATTTAACACCTACTACTCAAGTGTATGGAGTTCATTTCCGGAGTTCAACATTGCATTAAGGGTAGAATAAGGCTGGTGATTTTATGACAATAAAAGGCATAATAATTCAACCGAAAACACTGTATCCACCCGTACACCGTAAACCACAAATACGTAAAGGTTCAAAATTAGAAATTAGTGACATGTATATTATAGGGGTTAGGAAAACTTCTATACGGAAAGGAGTTATGTTTAACTTCTCCCGAAACGAAAGCAAAACTACTGAAAAAGCAGTAATGAAACCACCACGTACTGAACCACTAGAATACGCGTGGAAGAAAATGAACATATAACTTTATCGAAATTGAGCGTGCTGCAGCAGGCTTTTTTATTTTGACTTAATTTTGAAAGGAGGTGAGAACTTGGAAAGAATTCACGAACTCATCAAGGCATTGAATATAAGCGATGTTATTACAAGTACTCAATTTAAAGTAGGTGGTGCTATCGGTGGTGGATTAGGTACAATAATTAATTTGTTATATGGTAAGGCGAACTTAATTTGGATATCAATTTACTGCTGGATTATCATGCTCGACTGGATTACTGGTAGTAAAGCTTCAAAACTAGATGGAACATATTCATCACAATATGGGATTGAGGGCATCACGAGAACCGTGGTGCTTTTATCATTACCAGCCCTTGCACATTTATTTGATATTGCTCTTAAACTACCTGATTTCTTTTTCTTCATGGTAGTCGGTGGATTGAGTTACCACATTTTTAATAGTTTCGCAGCAAACTGTGCACGAATTGGCTGGGAAAAATGGATTCCTGCATGGTTATTAGAAAGTGTAGCATCCGAAATACAAGCAAAAATCCAAAGAAGTGATGCACGAAAAGAAAAATATAACACCAAATAAAAAATACACGCCTTACATAAGGAGAGCATTGTCAAAAGACGGTGCTCTTTTTGTTTGGCAAAAAGGGGAAAATACACAATGAAAAAACCAATTAAACTATTTAGCTCTTTATTTATGACTCTATTACTCTTATTTTCGTTTGCTACGGCTTCATTTGCCGATAGAGCACTAATTATCCAAGACTTGCCGAAACAAGCATATCGCTACGGTGTGGGCGCTTATGAGGGCGTTGTTGCACATAGTACTGCAACACCAGAAGCACCAGCAATTAACATTCGAAATTATGAAGCTAGAACATGGAGAAATGCATTTGTACATTATGCTGTAGATTGGAACGAAACAGTCCAAATTGCTGATACTAAATATGTTGCTTATGGTGCTGGACCAGCTGCAAATAAAAGATTTGTTCACGTAGAACTTTCTGAAACTAGCAACCCAGATAAATTTAAATCTTCTTACGAACGTTATGTAAAACTATTAGCTAAGATTTTAAAAGATAGAGGGATTCATCCAAGCAAAGGTTTATGGACACATAAAGATATTACTTACAAATTAGGTGGAACTGACCATGAAGATCCGATTAATTATCTTCGCAGTCATGGTGTATCAGAATCACAATTCAGAGCGGACGTACAAAAGGCGTATGAAGGCGCAACAGTTACAGTTAAACCAAAACCACAAGAACCATCTCAAAACGTTGTAGGCGCAACAGGAGTAGCTTACATTGATGGGTTTAACGTAAACCTAAGAAGTGGACCATCAACAAATCATGGTACTATCCGTCAATTAAATAAAGGTGAAGCATATCAAGTATGGGGAAAACAAGGTGATTGGTTAAATCTTGGCGGTAACCAATGGATTTATAACAACTCATCTTACATTAAATATCACGAGGAACAAACTTCTGCAGTAAGTTCTGTAGTCGGAAAACGTGTTGTTTCTAAAGTGGACGACCTTCGTTTCTATGACTCTGCTTCTTGGTCTGATAAAGATGTAGCAGGAACGGTAGATGAAGGACTTGGATTTACTATTGATGCTAAGGTATCCGTGAATGGATCTGCACAATATAAAGTACACAATAGCAGAGGGACAACATTCTATATTACAGCAAATGAATCATATGTGTATGTGAAGTGAAAAAAGGGTTTGCTCATACTTGAGTAGACCCTTTTTATTTTATATCAACAAATTCTTCAAATTTTAATCGTGTCTGTAATCCAAATGCATCCGTGTAATGTACCGTATTGCTTTGCTTATTAATATCTATAACAGTAATGTATTCATCATGGATAAATCCATCACGATAGTATGAAATAAATATTTCTTTTGTTTCGTGAAGGGATTGCATTAACGCTCTTTCTATTCGTTCTATAGTATCTTGTGTTAAAAAAGGTTTAGGTACTTTATATTGTTCCTCAAACATTCTATGTATTTCCTCGTATTGCTCTGGCATTGAAGCAAACGGGTTCCATTTGACCATTTTATCAAGATATTTTTTAAATAAATTTTTAATATTAACGATTCTATCATTATATATATGTCTTCATCGATATCTTAATTTGGTAGTTACTTCTCTCTACATTTATTTATGAGAATTAAGTTCACTTTTTTCATTATATAAAGAACGATTCATTCCATTTTTTAGCGTGAGTTCTGTTCAAGTTTCTTTTTACATAAAAATGTGAGGTGAAGTGATATTCTAATTATTTAAAAAGGAGGCGGACATATGTCTTTAGAGAAGTTTGTAGATGCATTACCTATTCCACCTGTCTTAAAAGCAAAAGATGAAATTAATGATATCCCATACTATGAGGTAACCATGAAGCAAGTGCAACAAAAATTGCATAGAGATTTGCCACCAACTACTGTCTGGGGTTACAACGGTATGTATCCTGGTCCTACATTTGAAGTACGAAGAAACCAACCTATTTTAGTTAAATGGAAAAATAAATTACCCTTCGAACACCTACTGCCTGTGGATCGAACTATTCATGGAGCAGAACCAGATAAACCTTCTGTCAGAACGGTTGTTCATTTACATGAAGGGCGGGTTAGACCCGAAAATGATGGATATCCAGAGGCATGGTTTACGCGAGATTTTGAAAATGTTGGTCCAAAATTTGTGCATAAAGTCTACTATTATCCAAACTGTCAACGTCCTGCAACGTTATGGTATCATGACCACGCCCTTGGAATCACTCGTTTGAACGTTTATGCAGGACTTGCAGGTTTCTATATCCTTAGAGATAGAGCAGAGGAAAAATTGAACCTTCCGAGTGGGAAATTTGAAATTCCAATCGTCATCCAAGATCGATCGTTCTATCCTAATGGTGAACTGTTCTATCCAACCCAGCCAGGCCATGAGCCGCCTCCAGCACCGCAGCCACCTCCACCAATAGATCCAACATTACCAAATCCATCAGTTGTACCTGAATTTTTCGGAAACACCATCTTAGTCAATGGAAAAGCATGGCCTTATCTTGAGGTCGAACCACGGAAATACCGATTCCGCATCCTTAATGGTTCCAATGCTCGTTTTTATCGCATACGGTTGAGTTCTGGCCAAAATTTTGTCCAAATTGGCACAGAAGGAGGGCTTTTAGAAACACCAATCACCGTATCCCAAATCATACTTGCACCAGCTGAACGTGTCGATGTTATTATTGATTTTTCGAACCATAAAGGTCAAAGTATCATCTTAACAAATGACGCACCAGCCCCATTCCCTAACGGCGAACCACCTGATTCAAACCTTACGCAGATTATGGAATTTCGTGTCAAACGAAAATTGCATAAACCTGACAATAGTAAAATTCCAAAAGAATTAAGTTGCTTGGAACATCTTGATCCTAACGATACTGTAATCGTACGAAAAAACCTCTTAGTTGAAACTACCGATGAATTCGGGCGTTTAAAACTTTTATTAAATAACCTAGATTGGGATCAAATGCCCCTTACAGAAACCCCATATAATGGGACGATAGAGATTTGGGAGCTTTACAATACTACACCGGACACTCACCCTATTCATTTGCACCTTGTTACTTTTCAAATTTTGAATCGTGCTACGTTTACTGGGGATCCAAATGGTCCTGACCTTATAGTTGGGCCACCACAACCACCTGATCCAAGCGAGATGGGCTGGAAAGATACTGTTCGTGCCAATCCTGGGGAGGTTACTCGTATCATTGCACGTTTTGGTCCTTTTACAGGAATCTACCCGTGGCACTGCCACATCCTTGAACACGAGGATCATGATATGATGAGACCATATGAAGTTCTTAATAATCAGAATTTTAACCCGTGTGAACCGATCCTTGGAGAATGTCCAGATGATTCGTTTTCTCAGTGTTTCGACTGTGATAATGATGACGATGATTGATCACAACACATCGCTATCAAGCTAAGATAAATTTGTATCTATAGAACGAAGAAAACGCTATTCTTTTTGTAGAAATATACAGAAAGGATAGCGCTTTTCTCAAAAGGCATTTTATAACTTTATAAGTAAAAAGATATTTGATTTACAAACTGTCATAAACTTTACCTAAATCTTTCTTGATTTGTGTCTTTAATTTTTGATTTTCACTCTCTAATAAATATACCTTTTCAAATATTTTTGGATCATGGAGAACATATTTAAAACCCAAGGAAGAGGGCGCTTATAGTGTCCTCTTTTTAATATCTATTATTTATAGAATGAGGTTGCAGGTACGTCTTTCGGTTATTGTTTGATAAACGTAAGATGTTTCTAAAAATGTGTATACAAAGGTGTGATTTTGTACTGTATATGTTCACATATTTGCTCACATTTTGTTCACGTACTATATAAAAAAGTATGAAAATCTATAAAAATAATTATTTCAATAAAATTTGTTCTAGATATTAAAAAGTGCCAAAACCCTTGTGGTATAAGGGTTTTGGCACTTTTGTATTTTTTATATTTTATCAAATAAACAACCCTAAAACTGCTCATTCTTCTCCCAAGATTCAACGATATAATGAGCAATTGTGGGGTTATATCCTTTTCCAACTAAAAACATAATCGCAGCGACTTCTGTTAAAGCGTGTTTATGTGAAGTATGTTTCGCTTCATTTAAACCATAATCTACCCAAGGTTTTACGAAATCTAATACAGGTTTCTTTAAAGGTAAAAATTGTGTACCGACAACTTGTTGAATTTGTTGTTGAGTCGGTTCTGTAATAGGCCCAGGTGGTAAAATTTGTGGTTGTGTAATATCTAAAGTCGGACCTGGTGGTAAAATTTGTGGTTGCGTTGGATCAATTGTTGGTGGTTTAGGTGGTGAGACACGTGCGTCGTAGTTGGGTTGATACATTTGTTGTTGGTATTGTGGTTGTTGTGGCTGAGTTACATACGGATTTTGTTGTTCTTGAGTTTGCGGTGCTGCATATGGATTTTGAGGATATTCATAATTTGGACGTGTGTCATATGGATTTTGTTGTTCTTGAGTTTGCGGTGCTGCATATGGATTTTGAGGATATTCATAATTTGGACGTGTGTCGTATGGATTTTGTTGTTCTTGAGCTTGCGGTGTAGCGTATGGATTTTGTTCGTATTGTTGTTCTGGCTGTTGTAATTCTTGTTCCTCATATTGTTCTGTATATCTTTGTTCCGGTTGCTGAGGGTAAAATGGTTGTTGTGGATAAGGTGGTTGATTATTATAGAACATGTTTATTCCTCCTTCATGATGATGCCTACCACCTAGTGTATGGGCGGACAAGAAAATATGTGATGAAAAAAGGCGGGCGTGTTACAATAAGAAACTGGGTGAAGATAAAATGACAAAACAAGAAAAGATTAAAAAAACAATTACTTTTGTAAAAAATATTTTAGAAAAAGATGCGAGTGGGCATGATTGGTATCATATTGAGCGCGTACATAAACTGGCGATTTCTTTATCCGAGCAAGAAGGAGGAAATCGTTTTATAATTGAAATGGCAGCATTACTTCACGATGTGGCAGATGAAAAGTTAAATGAAAGTGAAGAAGCAGGAATGAAAAAAGTTTCTGATTGGTTAGAAGAGTTACATGTAGATGAGGAAGAAAGTAAACATATTCTTCATATCATCGTCAATATGTCTTATAAGGGTGGGCATGGCGGCGCAGTTGAGTCAGTTGAAGGGAAAATTGTTCAAGATGCAGACCGTTTAGATGCCCTTGGAGCAATTGGGATTGCACGTACTTTTGCATATGGCGGAGCGAAAGGGAGATTAATGTATGATCCAACAATTCCGCCGCGTGAAGTAATGACGAAAGAAGAGTATAGAAAAAATAACGATCCATCTTTAAATCATTTTTATGAAAAACTTTTAAAATTAAAAGACTTAATGAATACGAACGCAGCAAAACAAGAAGCTGAAGTTCGTCATTGTTATATGGAACAGTTTATAGAACAATTTATGAAAGAGTGGAATGCACAAATATGAAAATGTTAACTGTGGAGAACTTATCGAAATCATACGGAGAAAAACCGTTATTTGATGGATTATCATGTAGTATTACAGAAGGACAACGTGTCGGAATTATTGGTGTAAATGGTACTGGTAAATCAACATTATTAAAAATTATTGCAGGGTTAGAAACTCCTGATACAGGTGAAATGACGCATTCACGTGGATATACAATTAGTTATTTATCACAGCAACCAGAGTTTGATGAAAAACTAACAGTATTAGAGCAAGTGTTCCATGGTGATACACCTTTAATTCGTCTTCTTCGTGATTATGAAAAAGCACTATTAAATATTGAAAAAGATCCAAGTAATGAAAAAGTACAGGAACAATTATTTGCAGTGCAGCAACGTATGGATGCAATGAGTGCATGGGAAGCAAATGCAAATGCGAAATCTCTTCTAACGAAATTAGGAATTACAGATTTCACTGCAACTGTTGGGAATTTATCTGGTGGACAGAAAAAACGTATCGCAATGGCACAATGTTTTATTGAAACACCTGATTTATTAATTTTAGACGAGCCTACGAACCATCTTGACCATGAGACAGTTGAATGGTTAGAAGAATATTTAGCAAGATATACAGGGGCGGTATTACTTGTAACCCATGATCGTTATTTCTTAGATCGTGTGACGAATCGTATTTTTGAATTAGATAATGGTAAACTATATAGCTACGAAGGAAACTATAGTACATTTTTAGAAGCGAAAGCACTTCGTGAAGAGCAAGAATTGGCACAAGAATCCAAACGCCAAAATTTATATCGTCGTGAACTTGCTTGGATTCGCCGTGGTGCAAAAGCCCGTTCTACGAAACAAAAGGCGCGTATTCAGCGTTTTGATGAGTTAAAGGAACAAGAAGGGCCAGCTGCAAAACAGTCAGTTGATATTGCACTAAGTGGAAGTCGTTTAGGAAAGAAAGTACTTGAGTTAAAAGATGTAACGAAAAAATTTGGCGATAAGACGGTATTACATAATTTTAATCATATTGTGAAACCAGGCGATCGTATCGGAATTATTGGGGCGAATGGAAGCGGGAAATCTTCTCTATTAAATATGCTTGCAGGCAAGTTATCTCCTGATAGTGGTGAAGTTGAAGTAGGACAAACTGTAAAAGTTGCTTATTATACGCAAGAAAATGAAGAGATGAATTTAAATCAGCGTATGATTGAATACATTAAAGAGATTGCAGAAGTTATTCATACAACAGATGGAAAAGTAATTGGTGCATCTCAAATGTTAGAACGTTTCTTATTCCCGACGCATTCACATGGTACACCGCTTGGTAAACTATCTGGTGGTGAAAGAAGACGTTTATATTTATTACGTATTTTAATGGGGGAACCAAACGTACTATTACTTGATGAACCTACGAATGATCTAGATACACAAACATTAACAGTACTAGAAGATTATTTAGAAGATTTCCCAGGTGTCGTTTTAACTGTATCGCATGACCGTTACTTCTTAGATAAAGTAGTAGATGAACTGTTCATCTTTACTGGCGGAGGAGAAGTGCGTGAGTTCCTAGGTAGTTATACAGATTATTTAGAAATGGAAAAAACGAAAGAACTTATTGAGAAAGCGGAAGTTCAAAAAGAGAAAAAAGTAGTAGAAGCAGCTCCAAAACAACAACGTAAACGTAAACTTTCATACAATGAGCAGCGTGAATGGGAAACAATTGAAGATACAATTGCCGAACTAGAAGAGAAAATTGAGTCAATTGGAGAAGAACTTGCGAAAGTTGGATCTGACTTCACAAAGGCACAAGAATTATCTGAAGCACAGCAGAAAACAGAAGAAGAGCTAGAAAAAACGATGGAAAGATGGAGTGAACTATCAGATATCGTTGAAGGATTAAAATAAAAACAAGCTGCATATATTGAAAAGTAAAGAGAAAAACTTTACACTATTGGTAGAACCTATTTTAGGAGGGAAAAAATGAGAACATCTAATCCAATGTTGAAAAAAGAGGCATTTCGTAAAGAGGGAGCAAGCGCTTCTGCGATGACTATTGGCGGAACAGTAGGCAAAACGTTTATCATGCTTATCTTGCTACTTGCAACGTCTGTCTATTCATACATACAGATGATGCAGGGTACGATGAAAATGCCAGTGTTAATTGGTGCATTAGTAATTGCGGCAATCATCGCATTTGCATCTATCTTCTTCCCGCGAATGGCACCAATTGGGGCGCCAATTTATGCGGCGGTAGAAGGAGTTGTATTAGGAAGTATTTCAGCAGTTTATACAATGAAATTTGGCGATTCTATCGTTTTAAACGCTGTATTACTTACAATTTCAATTCTATTTGCAATGTTAGTTTTATATGCAACACGCGTTGTAAAGGTAACTGATAAATTCCGTACGGGTGTAATTGCAGCGACAATGGGAATTATGGTTATGTATTTAATCGTATTCTTATTAAATATGTTCGGTGTAACTGTTCCATATATTCACCAGGGCGGTACAATCGGTATTATCATTAGTGCGGTTGTTATTGTAGTTGCTGCATTAAATTTATTACTAGATTTCGATTTAATCGAAAGCGGTGCACGTAGCCAAGCTCCAAAATATATGGAATGGTACAGTGCAATGGGTCTAATGATGACTCTAGTATGGTTATACTTAGAAATTCTTCGTTTCGTTTCTTACTTTACGAAAAATGACTAATGAAAAAATCCTGCATGAAATGTGCAGGATTTTTTTATTTTCAAAGATAAATTGAATGAATGGTATAATGTGGATGTTAGAAGTTTGAATGGAAGGGGATGGAATATGATGAAAGAGAAGAAAGGGATTATGAAAAAACTATTTTCTAAAAGTTTTTTCATAGAACTAGATGATGCTTTAACATATCCGTCAGCAGAATGCATTATTTCAGCCATTGAAGGGTATGCAGCTGAATGTAATGAACTACTAAAATTTGAGAGTAAAGTTAAACCGATTACATTCTACTTAGACGATGCATTGTTTAGCGCTGAAATAAAGATGGCTCGCGGAGGGTATTACATCTCTTGCAGTGAAATATAATATATCTTGAAACCTTACATGTTCATAATATGTAGGGTTTCTTTTTTGCTTTTTTATATGCAAAGTAATCCTTTTTACTTTAGAAATATATAATTTTATCCTTTTTACCCTTCACACATTTTTCTTTACAATGAAGAAAAACATGCGAGGTGGTATAACTTATGATGAATCGAGTTGTATTAATCGGTAGATTGACAAAGGATCCAGAATTATACTACACAAAACAAGGCGTCGCTTATGCACGAATATGTGTTGCAGTGAATAGAGGATTTCGAAATAGTTTAGGTGAACAACAAGCAGATTTTATAAATTGTGTCGTTTGGCGAAGAGCAGCTGAAAATGTAACAGAATATTGTACGAAGGGATCACTTGTTGGAATTACAGGGCGTATTCATACGAATAATTACGATGATGAAAAAGGAAAGAAAATATATAGAACTGAAGTTGTGATTGAGAGTATTACCTTTTTGGAGAGAAGGAGGAAGGGGGCATCGTAATAAAAGGGGATTTTAAGTAATAGCTTCGGAAAAAATTGTGGAAAGTATTTTAATAAATTTAAAGAAGGGGTACTGTCAGCAATTTTGAAGAAAAATACGCTAACGAAAATTATAAATTTAAAATTTTTTATACTGAATATTGAAAGACTCCTCTGGAAATGGTTACTCATTGAAGTGGGATTATTAGATTGGTTCTATTCCACATTTTTCACGGTACTTGTTAATCTTTTGAATCATTGATTTATTAATATTGAAGATAATTATGTGCATATTAATCACATAATTTGTCCCTATCAAAATGAACTTTTCTTGCATCTACTATATTGTTAAGAATATTTTATTTTGAAAGGATGTGATTATATGGCTCATAAATCTACTGGGGTTTTTCGAGTTCCGGTTTCTGAGAATGGTATTATTCCAACTGCTCTCAATATTATGTTAAACAATGATTCACGCTGCCATACTAGTAATGTAACGGTAATTGTTAAGAGAAGTCCAAACACTTTTTTCCCAACGCAAAATGAATTAGTTGAAATCTCTCGTACTATTGTTTCTTTAGGACCAAACAGAACATCTAAGATTGTGTTGTTTACTCCAGAATTCCATATAGAAGATTTTCTTGACGTTATCATTAGAGGAAATAAAGATGATGTTGAGGATGTTCTTGTGTATTCTTTCTTAGCGGACTCAGAAGGTCACAATCTTCCATCTACTGTTTTCAGAAATGAAGAATATACTTTTGCTTGCTAACACCATGATGATGTATATCATACACAAATATATTTGACATAATATGGAATTACCGTAACGAAAAAGGCGAACCTCTTAATTTCATAAAGGGTTCGCCTTTTTTCTTTCTATCACTCTAAGCAATTCCATTAATTCATCTTTCGGAATATCCACAATCAAAATGTCTTCAGAAATCAATTCTCCACCAACAAGTCCCTCAGAGCGCATTCGTATGAACGTTTTTATATATAAATCGTTCTTCTTTCTTAGTAGTATCCTCCAGAGCTTTATTTATTAACTGCACTTCACTTTAAAATGAATGATCTAACTAGGATATAGATACCTCTTTTTATGTAGGGCAAAGAGAACAAATTCCCTCCTTAAAATAAAACCTATCGGAAGCGAACGGTTTTAAAATTTCGTTCCTAATTTGAAATGTAAAAAATGAAATAGTATGGTAGCGGGAAGAAAGTAGTAAAATTAAGCATCCGAGTAGGAGTATAGAGTGATAACATGTTACAATACAGCTAAGAACACGCAATAAAGGAGAGTTTTTTACGTGAAGATTAAAGCAATTGAACCGACGCCAAGTCCAAATACAATGAAAGTTATTTTGAATGAAGTATTACCATCAGGAGCGCGTAATAATTATACAAATGAAAATAAAGAACAAGCACCAGTACAAGTGCAAGAAATTTTGAAAATTGAAGGCATTAAAGGTGTGTATCATGTAGCAGACTTTTTAGCAGTCGAGCGTAATGCGAAGTATGATTGGAAAGTTTTATTACAACAAGTTCGTGCCGTTTTCGGTGAAGAAGTAGTAGAAGAAAGCGAAGAACAGCAACTTTCTCACTTTGGAGAAGTGAAAGTATTTATTCAAATGTTCTTTACAATTCCGATGCAAGTGAAGTTAACAGATGGAACGACGGAAGAGCGTGTTGGTTTACCTGATCGTTTTAAAGAATCAATCATGAAAGTGCAAATGTCTGCACCTAACGTTGTGAAAGAGCGTAAATGGGTAGAGCAAAGTACACGTTACGGTAATTTTGAAGAAATAGGGAAAGAAGTAGTAGAAGAAATTGTTGCTGCTTATTCAGAAGAACGTGTAAATGAAACAGTTAAAGAATTATTAGATCAGGCTGGGGCAGTTGAAGTAACGATTCAAAAGCGTGAGCCATATAAAGTAACAGAAGAGATGATGAAAGATTCTGACTGGAAAAATCGTTTTGCAGCTTTAGAGCAAATGGATCCTACTGAAGAGGATATTCTAGTGTTGAAAATGGCGTTAGACGATGAAAAAGTATCTATCCGCCGCATAGCAACAGCTTATTTAGGTATGGTAAAAGGTGATGAAGTATTACCGTTATTATATAAAGCGTTATTAGATCGTTCAGTAAGTGTTCGTCGTACTGCAGGGGATTGCTTATCAGACGTAGGTGACCCAGCAGCGATGTTCGTTATGATTAAATCGCTGAAAGACCCAAGTAAATTAGTACGCTGGCGTGCAGCTATGTTCTTATTTGAACTTGGAGATGAAAGTGCGATTCCGGCATTAAAAGCAGCGCAAGATGATCCAGAGTTTGAAGTAGCGATGCAAGCTCGTCTTGCATTAGAGCGTATTGAAGGCGGCGAAGAAGCGAAAGGTTCTGTATGGAAACAAATGACGGAATCTCGTAAAGGGGAATAATATATGATTGTTTTCTATGATAGTTGGTGTCCGATGTGTACTGCAGTGGCAGAGCGTACGAAGAAATTAGATAAAAAGGGTAAAATGACATTTGTTTCATTTCGAGATGATGATGTAGTTAAGAAGTATGATCTTTCTCAAGAACTACAAAGTAAGATGGAGCAAAGGATGTATATTTTTAAAAATAATAAATGGTATGACGGAATTCATAGCATAAACGTATTAGCGAAGGCTGTTCCATCTTATTGGTTTGCAGTGCCTTTTATAAAATTATCTATCGTACTTGGATTTGGAAGCAAAGTATACGATTATATCGCTAACAATAGAAAACTTGTCCCAGTTGGACATTGCCGCGGTGGGGTTTGTGAAATCCCTTCAAAAAAATGAAAACGTCACTATCTTTCTTTTGCACCTATTAATAGAGCGTGATATGATGAATTTGGAATGAAAGTTGAAGGAGAGATACAAGATGTCAAATGCTTATGAAGAATACATGCGTCAAATGGTAATTCCAATGCGCCAAGAATTAGTGCGTTCTGGATTTGAAGAGTTAACTACAGAAGAAGCTGTTACAGAATTTATGGAGAATGCATCAGGTACAACATTAGTAGTTGTAAACTCAGTTTGTGGATGTGCAGCTGGTTTAGCGCGTCCATCAGCAGGTCAAGCAGTTGTTCGTGCTGAAAAACAACCTGATCATCTTGTAACTGTATTTGCAGGTCAAGATAAAGATGCTACTGCAAAAATGCGTGAATACTTCGGAGAAATCCCTCCATCTTCACCATCTATGGCATTATTAAAAGGAAAAGAAGTTGTTCACTTCATTCACCGTCATGAAATTGAAGGTGCAACTATGGACGAAATTATTACGAACTTAGAACAAGCTTTCGAAAAGAATTGCTAAAGAAGGGGGAGAGTAAATCTCCCTCTTTTCTTTATATAGAGGTGAAATAATGATAGTAACAACAGCAGGACGAACAAATAAAGAAATGACATCTTATGCAAAAAAAATAGCGACAGAATTAAATAGTTCTTTCGTTATACGTAATGATATACCTGTGCACAAACTGCATGAGAAATATGAACAAGATGTGCTTGTCGTAGGGAAGAACCGATTAGCTATTTACCCTGAAGGTACGGAAGAGTCGTTTTTCTTTCATCCAAACTCAGCAATGTTTCGTGTGAAAAGGTTAATGCGCGGAGAGCACGATCCGTTTGTACAAGCTGCTAAATTAGAGAGCGGAATGACGGTGTTAGATTGTACGCTCGGCATGGCATCAGATAGTATTGTAGCTAGCTATATTGTTGGTGAAAGTGGAAAGGTAACAGGACTTGAAGGTAACGAATATATGGCTTACATAATGGAAAAAGGTTTGCAAACATGGTCTTCATCAGTTGCTGAAATCGATAAGGCAATGCAAAGAATCCATGTAAAGCAAACAGAGCATTTCGCTTTTTTAACGCAATGTGAGGATAATAGTTATGACGTTGTTTACCTTGATCCGATGTTTGAAGAAACTGTCATAGAATCAGATGGAATTAAAGGATTAAAACACTTCGCTTTGTATCATGATATTACTGATGAAACAATTGCGGAAGCGAAGCGTGTGGCGAGAAAGCGTATTGTTCTGAAAGACCATTTCCGTAGTACTAGATTTGAAAAACACAATTTTCACGTATACAAAAGAAAAAGTGCAAAGTTTCATTTTGGCGTAATTGACCCTTGCTAATTGTTTGAAAAGATGTATAATAAGCAATAATTAATTAAATATACTGTCTGTGATGAAGAGAGTAGTCTTTTTCAGAAGGAAAGCGAGCTAGGGATGGTGTGAGCCTAGTGCGGAAGAAAAAGATGAAGCGCACTTCGGAGACGCTTCTTGAACGAATAGTAGAGTAAGCCGAGGTCCCCTGTCCTCGTTATAAACGGGAAAGTGGTTCGTAATGAACAACAAGGGTGGTACCACGGGTTAAAACTCGTCTCTTATATAGAGACGAGTTTTTTGTGTTTAAAAAAATAAGGAGGTTGTAGTATGGAATATAAAACACAGTTTGCGAAAAGTTTATCAAATATTTTTGTAAATGAATTAACGCAAAATCAAATTTTAGATTTAATCGAAACACCGAAACAAGATGAATTCGGAGATGCAGCGTTCCCATGTTTTTCACTAGCGAAGCAATATGAAAAATCACCAGCTATTATCGCAAAGGAAATTGCGGAGAAAGTAAATGATCCGTTCTTTACGAAAGTAGAGGCTGTTGGTCCTTATGTAAATGTATTTTTCAATCGTGAAACTGTAAGTGATGCTGTATTAAAAACGATTTTAGCTAAGAAAGAAGAATACGGTCAAAATTACTTTGGATGTGAAAAAACAGTAGTTATTGATTACTCATCTCCAAATATTGCAAAACCTTTTTCGATGGGGCATTTACGTTCTACAATGATTGGAAATTCACTGAAACATATCGCTGAAAAATGTGGCTATGAAGTTGTAGGAATTAATTATATTGGGGATTGGGGAACACAGTTTGGAAAGTTAATTACTGCTTATAAAAAATGGGGAAATGAAGCAGTAGTTAAAGAGGATCCAATCCGTGAATTATTTAAGTTATACGTTCAATTCCATGAAGAGGTAAAAGACGACGAAGAACTAGAAGAAGAAGGGCGTGCTTGGTTTAAGAAATTAGAAGAAGGTGATGAAGAAGCTGTTGAGCTTTGGAATTGGTTCCGTCACGAATCCTTAAAAGAATTTTCTCGAATTTATGAACTTCTCGGTGTAGAATTTACTAATTTTCAAGGAGAAGCTTTTTATAATAACTTAATGGAAGATTTCATTGGGATTTTAGAGGAGCATGAGTTGCTTGAAGAGTCAGAAGGCGCATTAGTCGTTAATTTAGAAGAAGAGGGAATGCCGCCTTGCTTAATTAGAAAATCAGATGGTGCGACTATTTACGCAACACGTGACTTAACGGCAGCGTTATATCGTCAAAACACTTATGCATTTGATAAAGCCCTATATGTAGTTGGCCTGGAACAAAGTTTACACTTCAATCAATTTTTCACTGTATTAAAAAAGCTTGGCTACAATTGGGTTGACGGCATGGAACATGTACCGTTTGGGTTCATTTTAAAAGACGGTAAGAAAATGTCGACACGTAAAGGAAGAGTTATTTTACTTGAAGAAGTACTTGAGGAAGCAATAGACCTTGCAAAACAAAATATTGAAGAGAAAAACCCAAACTTAAAACAGAAAGAAGAAGTAGCAAAGCAAGTCGGTGTAGGAGCAGTCATCTTCCACGATTTGAAAAATGAGCGTATGCATAATATCGAATTCTCATTAGAAAATATGCTGAAATTCGAAGGAGAAACAGGACCATATGTACAGTACACACATGCGCGTGCTTGCTCTATTTTAAGAAAAGAAAGTGTAGAATTTGAAACGTGTACGTTTGCATTAAAAGATGATCATAGCTGGAGCGTCGTAAAATTACTGAATAAGTTCCGACAAGTAATTGAAGCAGCCTTCAACAAAAATGAGCCATCAATCATTTCGAAATACGTATTAGATGTAGCACAATCGTTCAATAAATATTATGGAAATGTGCGTATATTGGAAGAGAGTAAAGAGAAAGACAGCAGACTGGCATTAGTTTATGCTGTGACGGTTGTATTAAAAGAGGGATTACGTTTGCTTGGGGTGGAGGCACCTGAGGAGATGTAACATAAAAAGGTGTACGTATCATAGTAGATATGTATACCTTTTTTATATTTATAGGAAAGGTATAAGCAAAAGTTTCATTTTTTTAAAACTAAACTTAACTTTTCTTTAAAGTATAGGAATGTCTTTATTAAATGGAGAATTGTAATGTTATATAAGGAGGCGTTAGGTTTGGAAACATACGACTGGAACAGTAAACTAACATATTTAAAAAATACAAGAGATTTATATTACAACGACGATTATGTAAGTTTTTTAGTAAATTCAGTTTGGAAGATTAATAAGCCCGTACATATCGTTGATTTCGGTTGTGGATATGGTTATTTAGGCTTAGTATTAATGCCGTTACTTCCAGAAGGTTCAAAGTATACAGGCATTGATAGTGGAGAAACATTACTTGCTGAAGCGAGAGAGTTGTTTCATCTACTTCCATATGAATCAGAATTTATTGAGGGGGATGCTACAGAAATTGAATTGAACGATAAATACGATATAGCAATCTGTCATGCTTTCCTATTACATATGAATACTCCAAAAATGATGTTAGAAAAAATGATACATGCAATTAAAAAAGGTGGTAAAATAATCTGTTTTGAACCACATTGGATTTCAAATATGTCTTCATATGTCTTAGATGGAGAGAATCAATCGGAAATTATTAAACTAGGTGCTTTGCAGAAGTTATTTGAAAAAGACGCGCAGAGAAACGGTAAAGATGGAAATATTGGCATGAAAATACCGATGTATTTAAGTAAATTAGGTGTGAAAAATATTGAGTGTAGAGTGAGCGATAAAGTGAACTTTTTAGACTCTAGTATGCATCACAATGATAAACACAGTTTGTATCATTCATTAAGAGAAGAGGGGATTGCGGACAACCCGGGTGATAAACAGCAATTTATAGAACGTTTAATGATAAGAGGATTAACATATGATGAAGCATTAGCTCAATATGAAGCAGAACTACGATTTTTTAAAGCGCTCCATATACATTCATCTTTAGTATATGCTCCGAATATGAAAATTACATTTGGTGACATAGAATGTTAAAAGGTAGCAATTTATTGAGGATTGACATTTTTTATCGATAAGTCGATATTCACCGTATAATCGCTGATATATTTGAATTATCGCCGATATAATTTCATGTACTGATTTTGGCCTTGAAAAGATAAGATCCTCAATTCACGTTATTCCATATAATTAAACAAAATACGAAGAAAAACAATCATTTTTACTATATTTTGTTATAAATTCGAATAATATTAAATAATACTATCCATTATAGGAGATTTTAGTTGAATACCTACAATATGATGTGTAAAATCTAAGCAAGTAGCAGTTTAAATAAATATTCGAGGTGAATGCATGCTAGATTTTAAGCAGTTAGAAGCTTGTTTGAAAGACAAGAGATTTGTAGATGGATTACAGGAAATAAATAATGAAATTTCATATATAAAAGAAACGAATACTTTATCCTATGTGAAGACTTGGCTTGCTAATATTCCTTCACATAAGGAGTTTGATATATTAATTCGCCTTACTGATGAAGGGCTTATGCACCAATACAGTTCATTCCTCATTCGCTACGCTTATAAAAAATTCCCAAATATGAGAACGCTCTCTTTATATTGTGATGAGTTAATTGATGAGCGAAAAATCCTTGAAGCAGAACAGTTGTTAAAAGACTCTTTAGAAGAGGCAGATAAAGAAGAAATAGATGACGATTTTTTAGCGAAAACATATTTTACTTTAGTACGATGTTTATTAGAAATGAAACGAAATGAAGAAGCGCTCATTTATATGCAAAAAGCAGAGGAGTACAGTACACGTGCGGTCTTTGATAAATGGGGCTACGTCTATATGCATACAGGTGAATGGGAGAAAGCAGAAGAACAATTTTTAGCTGGAAAGCAGCATAAAGATTGTGAAGAACTATCTACCTACTTATTATCACAGTTATATGCGAATAAAGGGGAACAAAAACATGCATTACAGTTAATTGATGATGCGATTGTAAAGTTTCCACAAGTACCATATTTTCATTTTGAAAAGGTAAAGTATTTATTAGATTTAGCGAAATATGAAGAGATGTTAGAGGTAATAGATAATATTAATAGTACGCTTCCTTATCATGCTTATGAAACTTACTTTGTACATTTACGTGCAGAAGCGTTGTACAAAATGAATAAACTTGTAGATTTACAACAGTTATTAAAAGAAGAAAAAAGTTTAAAAGGCTCTTTATATCATAATTTAGAAAAAAATCCAGATGGAAAAAAGGTTCACCTGCCGATAGTTCCAATTGTACAAAAGGATAATTATTGTGTTCCGACAAGTTTAGAAATGATGTTGCAGCTATGGGGAGAAAAACGTACACAAGATGAAATAGCAGAGTTTATTTTTGATATGACAGGCTCAAAGTTTTCCGATACGGTCTCTTATATTGAAGAGTTAGGCTATGAATATCGTTATTTTAAAGGGAATGAGGAAATTTATAAGATATTACTCGACCGAAAGATCCCCGTTTTATTAAGTATAGACATCGAACATGCTTCACATGTGCAAGTGCTATCAGGATATGATGATACGTTACAAGCTTTTTATGTTCAAGATCCAAACTTTATAGAACCAGTTCTTGTGGAATATAGTAAATTGCAAGAGAAATATCGTTATACAGGTTGTTTGGCGATCACGTTTGTTCCGAAAGAAAAGAAGGAAAAACTAGCATTTTTAAGTGAAGAAGAGAATCATTATTTTAAATCCATTTTCTCTCTTACAGATCATTTAGATGAACAAGATAAAGAGGGAATTAATAACTTAGTACAATTTTTAAAAGAGACGAGTGATAATCGGAATACGTGGTTATATACGATGAAACATTTAGATGTTGAAGTAGATAAAGAATTTATTTTATATTGTATAGAAAAGTTAATGGAAAAGTTTCCGAACTCGGATTTTGTTAAATTGCATGGTGCACAGTGCTTTATTCGTCTTCAAGAAATGGAGAAAGCTGAGCAAATGCTGGCAAGTGTTGAGAAGAAAAATAATCGTGCTTTATATCATTTGATAAATGGAAGATATGCATTTGAACAGGAAAGTTATATAGAAGCGATTACAAGTTTTCGTTCCTCATTACAATTGGACGCAGATCAGCCGATCGCCTGGAGTTTCCTTGCGTTATCTTATATGTATATCGATCAATCTGAAAATGCGTTGCAGTTTTCTCAAGTAGCTGTAGAACGTAGTCCAGAAAGGTTCACTTTAACGAATCACGGTTTAATATTAATAGATTTAGAAAGATATGAAGAAGCATATGAAATCTTTAATAATTTGTTAAGAGAATATAAAAATGAGGCGCATGTATGGTATGAACGAGCGAGATGTGCGCATCAATTAGGGAAATTACATTTAGCGATAAAAGGACTTAAAGTGGCGATTCAGTTAGATAGTAATGCGCCTTACATTTATACGAAACTTTCAGAGATCTATGAATCTGATTTGAAGGATGAGAAAAGCACAAAAGAAATTTTATTAAAAGGTATTGAGAATTGTGATGATAAGGCGTCTCTATATGTAAGATTAGGTGATTATCATTTTCAAAATGATAGTCTGGAAGAAGCAGAAACATTATATAAGCGTGCTTTAGAAGAAGATAATGAAGATGTTTATTCTCATTTCGGACTTACGCAAGTTTATATGGCAAAAGAGCGATATGATGAAGCGAAAGAATATATTCTTGGTCTCGAAACACAAATTGAAAAGAGCCAAGATTTCCTTATGAATGCAGGAATGGTTTTATGGGATGCAGAGGTTGAACTTGGTGGAAATGAAGATGGGTTTAAAGTAGCATTGTCTAAGTTAGAGAGTGGTATAAAGCAGAGTGAATATAATGTAGCAAGTGCGTTAGATGAATATGTGAATCGAATTAAAGGAACTGTATTTGTACAACGAGGTATAGCATTCTTAAGAACGTTACAAAAAGAAAGAAATGAAGTAAGTGAATACAGTTGTTATGCAGGTATTTTACATGAATCTATTGGACAGTATGGCCAAGCGATGAAAAGATATAATAAAGCAATAGAACAAAAGAAAACGGCATTGCCATATTACCGAATTGGTGAAACACTTATGGCATTAGGACAATTGACAGAAGCAAAACAAGCGTATGAAACATGTTTAGAGCTTGATGAAAACTTTTTAGGTGTACATTTACAACTAGCAGAAATATACGAAAAAGAAGAAGACCGTTTCAAAGAACAAATTCATATGGTTCAGGCGATGAAAGAAGAGCCTTTGTATATAAATATGGAATATTTGGCACAGCTTTCAGTAGAAATAAATCTTCAAGAAGAGTTGCTAAAGGAATTAGAACATCTAGCAGGCGAAGTACCCGAAATATGGCGCTTAGATGCGATTGCGTATGTGTATGGAGCGATGGATGAAATAGATAAAGAACAAGCACAGATTGAAGAAGCGCTACAATTAGATAGTGAGCATGCAGAAGTTCTATATCATTATGTAAAAGTATTAGTGAAAAAAAGAGATGCAAAAGCGATTGAAGTTGCAATGAAAGTAATACAAAAAGATGTAAATAATGAACGTATATTTGATGTTTATGTAAAAGCGGTAGAACAACATAAGAAATTGTCTAACATCCGGGATTTTCTTCATACATTAAAAGTGAAAAAAGCAGAAAGAAGTACAGCATTCATGTGTGCAGCAGCTGCGGTTACGGAAAGATGGATTGAACGTCAACAAAATGAACAACCGAAAAAATCTATATTTACGAGAGCTTTTTATCGTATGAAAAACCGGGCAAAAGAAATTTCAATGGTTACAACAATTATTGAGTTATATGAAATCTCATTAAAGTTAAATCCAAAAAATAGTATGGCAGCACAACGATTTGGATTATTTTACGAAAATGTATCGATGAATAAAGAAGCGATAGATGTTCTGCAAACATCGTTAGAAAATAAATGGGATTATGAGGTAGCGAAGCAACTTGTAAATCTTTTCATTGAGTGTGAGGACGAAGATTTGTTACAAGATGCTGTAGAGTTAATGAAGCAATTAGTTCGAGAGCTACCGGATGATTATGATACGCTTCTTATACAAGCGCAAGTATTCTTGAAAGTTGGGGAAGAAGGAAAAGCAGAAAAAATATGCTTACAATTAACGGAGAAAACACCGTTTGTAAGTAGAGGATTCCTTGCTTTAGGAGAAATATACCAAAGTCAAGAGAGATATGAAGAGGCAATTCAGTTATTAGAAGATGCTTCTATACATCATCCAAATGATACGGCAATTCTTCTCTCATTAGCATCTTCATATCATAGTGCCGGCCAAACGATAAAGGCAGAAAAAATAACAAGTGAAGTAGTAACAATGGATACGAGTGATCTGTTAGCAAGATATGATCATGCTTGTTATTTAGCGTTATTAAATAGAAATGCAGAGGCGAAAGAAGAGCTTGAACATGTACTTCGTGAGGATGAATCTGGATTTTTTGCTGAACTTATCGAAGAAGATGAAGATCTAGCAAGACTGAGAGAGTTTGAAAAGTAATTGTATATGTATATAAGTAGTGAAAAAAGGATATAAATAAAAATATATTTTGAATTAGTTGACAATTTATTGTTAAATGGCATAAAATAGCTTTTAACAAAGTATACAAATCTGAAGACGAGAAAGAGTAAAATAATGAACTGTTCCCCAGAGAGCCGGTAAAGTGCTGAAAGCCGGTGTTCAGACGTTATTTGAAAATCATCTCCGAGGAGCCGAGGCTGAAAGTAAGTAGGCCCGGACGGATGTCTACCGTTACAAAGAACGCGTATGTTAGTACGTTGCTAAGCGCTATTAGTGAAAAGCTAATAGAATTAGGGTGGTAACGCGGGTAAACCCGTCCCTACTTCATAGGGGCGGGTTTTTTGTGTGCTTTTAAAACATTCAAAGGAGTGATTGTAGATGAAGAAAGTAGATGTAAAAGAGTCAGCTGTAGGGAGAGAAACACGTATTCGTAAGCAGTGGAACGAACAGAGCATTTTTGAACAATCAATTCAGAATCGAGAAGGCGCGCAATCGTTTGTGTTTTATGAAGGACCACCAACGGCGAACGGTTTACCACACGTCGGCCATGCACTTGGTCGGGCAATTAAAGATTTAGTAGCAAGATATAAAACGATGGCCGGTTTTAAAGTAGTAAGAAAAGCAGGATGGGATACACACGGTTTACCTGTAGAATTAGGTGTTGAGAAGCAACTTGGTATTTCTGGTAAACATGAAATCGAAGAGTACGGAATTGAGCCATTTATTAAGAAGTGTAAAGAGAGTGTATTCACATATGAAAAGCAGTGGCGTGAGTTCACTGAAAGTATCGGTTATTGGGTAGATATGGATGATCCATACGTTACTTTAGAAAATCCATATATCGAAAGTGTATGGCATATTTTAGGGACGATTCATGAAAAAGGCTTGTTATATAAAGGGCATAGAGTTTCACCGTACTGCCCAAGCTGTCAAACCTCTCTCAGTTCACATGAAGTTGCACAAGGGTATAAAACAGTAAAAGATTTAAGTGCAACAGTTAAGTTTAAAGTGGAAAATAGTGAAAATGAGTATTTCTTAGGTTGGACGACAACACCATGGACACTTCCAGCAAATGTTGCACTTGCTGTACATTCAAATATGGAATACGTTAAAGCGAAACAAGAAGGTCATGTATACATTGTTGCGAAAGAACGTGTACAAGAAGTATTAAAAGAAAACTATGAAGTATTATCTGTTCATAAAGGTGAAGAATTAGTAAATACATTTTACACAGCACCATTTCCAATGAAAGAAGTGACAAATGGTTACCGTGTTATTGCAGCGGATTTTGTAACGGCAGATAGTGGTACTGGACTCGTTCATATTGCTCCAGCATATGGGGAAGATGATTATAGAGTTGTTCAAAGTGAAGGATTGTCGTTCCTACATGTTGTAGATGGAAAAGGTGAGTATACAGATGCAGTACCATTTTTGAAAGGTAAATTTGTAAAAGATTGTGACGTTGATATCGTTCGTTATTTGGCGAAGGAAGGTTTGCTATATCATAAAGAAAAATATGAACATAGTTATCCGCATTGCTGGCGTTGTGATTCACCACTTCTTTATTATGCAGGAGAAAGTTGGTTAATCCGAACAACTGCAATTAAAGATACATTTTTAAAAAATAATGATTCTGTTACTTGGTATCCGGATCATATGAAACATGGACGTTTTGGTAAGTTTTTAGAAAATATGGTTGACTGGAATATTAGCCGAAATAGATATTGGGGAACACCATTAAACGTATGGGAATGCGAAAGTTGCGATCATCAGTTCGCACCGAAAAGCATTGCTGAATTAAGAAAGCATAGTAAGAAAGAAACACCTGAAGATTTAGAATTGCATAAGCCGTATGTAGATGAAGTGCAAGTCTGCTGCGGGAAATGCGGAGGCACAATGAATCGCACACCAGAAGTAATCGATGTTTGGTTTGATAGTGGTTCTATGCCATTTGCACAATATCATTACCCATTTGAAAATAAAGATTTATTTGAAGAGCAGTTTCCAGCGGATGTTATTGCAGAAGGAATTGATCAAACACGCGGCTGGTTTTATAGTTTATTAGCAGTATCAGCACTATATACAGGCAAAGTGCCGTATAAACGAGTGTTATCACTAGGGCATGTTTTAGATGAAGAAGGACAAAAAATGTCTAAAAGTAAAGGCAATGCACTAGATCCAGTTGATTTAGTAGAGAAGTTTGGTGCAGATGCGCTAAGATGGGCTTTACTCGTTGATAGTGCCCCGTGGAATGCGAAGCGTTTTTCTGAAAGAACAGTACTGGAAGCGAAATCTAAATTTGTAGATACATTAGTCAATGTGTATAGCTTCTACGTTTTATATGCAAATTTAGATGAGTATAATCCGAAAGAAACGTATGACGTAAAGCTTACGAAATTAGACGAATGGGTATTATCAAGATTGCATAGTACAACGAAAAAAGTGAGAACAGCACTTGATGAGTATCAATTTACGAATGCAGCTCGTGAAATTGCAGCACTTGTAGATGAAGTGAGTAACTGGTATGTAAGACGCTCACGTAATCGTTTCTGGGAATCTGGTATGAACGCTGAAAAAGCATCTGCCTATGAGACACTTCATGAAGTGCTTGTAACAATTAGTAAATTAATTGCACCATTTACACCGTTTGTCGCGGAAGACATTCATCTGAATTTAGAAGGAAGTAGCGTTCATTTAGCGGATTATCCAGTTGTAAATGAATCACTACTTCAGCCGAAATTAGAAGCGGAAATGGATGCTGTTTTACAAGTTGTCGAACTTGGAAGAAGTAACCGTAATCAGCATTCTTTAAAAGTAAAACAGCCGTTAGCTGAGCTTGTATTACTTGAGCATAAAGAGAATGATATCGATTGGGAATCTTATCGCGATATTGTAATGGATGAGCTAAATGTGAAAGCATTCCATGTTGAACTGGATGAAACGAAGTATACATCATATCAATTGAAGCTCAATTTTAAAACAGCAGGGCCGAAGTTCGGTAAAAATGTGAATGCAGTAAACGGCTGGTTAAAACAATTATCACAAGAAGAAGTACAAAAATTTGTATCAACAGAAAGAGCAGTTTACGAAGCAACATCAGGAGAAGAAGTGGTTGTAACCGCTGAAGATGTGTTAGTTGAGAAAGTTGCAAAATCAGGATTCTCTAATACGACTAACGGACAATATACGGTTATGTTAGATACGAATGTAACGGAAGAATTGTTACAAGAAGGAGTAGCTCGTGAATTCATTCGTGCGGTTCAAGAATATCGTAAGCAGTTGAATTTACCAGTTAACTTACGAGTTGATGTGATTCTTGATGCAGAGGAAGAACTACAGCAAACGTTAACGAATCATAAACATCTATTGGAAGAAAACTTACTCGTCAAGCAATTTACATTTGGCCACTTAACGAATGAAGACGACGAGCTTTCTTTAGGGGAGACAAAACTCCGAATTAAGTTAAGCGAGGCTAATTAATGAAAAAAGGAAGTTGGAATCATTCCAACTTCCTTTTTTGTATGAAGGGAGATTAACCGGATGATTTCCTCATAATCCACTCGATAGGGACACTGGAACATTTCTTTCTTCATATTTTAAAAGTATAAGGTTGAAAGAATTGATAAAGAAATATATTTCTAAAGTATTGTTTTCGTTTTACACATAAATATTGAGAAAATTTCACTTACCCAAAATGTAAAGGTAATAGAATTGCTCGTATAGAATTACTCGTAGATTCACTTTATTTCGTTACTTGTCGACAGTAATAGCCTTATAGGAATGGGGTAAAGGTTTCAATTTATTAGGGGGAGTGGTTTTATGTTAAACAAAAAAATGGTGGCAATGGCAATGACTGTACCATTAGTAATGGGGACGATTTCTACAGTTTCCGCATTGGAAAAGAAGCAAGTAAAGGTAGAAGCTTATTCACCACAGAAAAAAGCAGTTGAATATTTAAAAGGGAATGCCAATCAGTATGGATTAAAGCCCGATCTTTCAGACTTGCAATATATTTCTACAACAGAAACGTCAGTAGCTTCATATGTTAGGTTCCAACAAGTAGTAAATGGCGCGCCTGTATTTTCAAAACAAATTACGGTTACTCTTAACGGAGAGGGAAAAGGAGTACTTGCTGTTTCTGATTATCAACCTGTTACAGGTGTGAAAGAAGTAACGACAAAAATTAGTGAAAAAGATGCAATACAAAAATCAATGGCGTATGTTGGAGAAGCGAGTGAGCAAAACTTATGGGCTCCTACAGAAAAAGAATTCGGATATATTGTAGAAGAAGGTGTCGCTCTTCCAGTATATAAAGTGGTAGTCCATTCTAATAATCCATTCGGTGCATGGGAAACATTCATTGATGCAGAAAATGGAAAGTTAATTAAAAAGGTTGATATAAACCGAAAAGCTGAAGGGTCAGGAAAAGTATTTTTACCTAACCCGGTCGTATCTAGCGGTAGTAAAGTAGGATTAAAAGATAATAATGATGCAGATTCAACAGCTCTAACGAACCAATTGAAGACTGTTACGTTAAAAGGTTTAGATGGAACAGGATTTTTAATTGGAGAGTATGTAACGATTTCTTCAAAAGCGATGACGAAATCTACAAACTTACAATTTAACTATACACGTGCAAATGATAGCTTTGAAGATGTTATGTCGTATTATCATATCGATACATTGCAGCGCTATATTCAAGGACTAGGCTTTAAAAATATTAATAATCGTTCGATTAAAGTAAATGTTAATGGTACAACGGATGATAACTCATTCTATTCTCCATCAACGAAAGCTTTAACTTTCGGTACTGGCGGAGTTGATGATGCAGAAGATGCTGGTATTATCGCGCATGAATACGGCCATTCAATTCAAGACAATCAAGTGCCTGGATTCGGTAGCTCACCAGAAGGTGGAGCAATGGGAGAAGGATTTGGTGATTTCTTAGGTGCTACTTATGAAGATGCAGTGTCGACTACAGGGTACGGAAAAGCATGTGTTGGAGAATGGGATGCGACAGCTTATTCTAGTTCGGATCCAACATGCTTACGCCGATTAGATACGAATAAAGTATATCCGAAAGATATTACGAATGAAGTACATGATGATGGGGAAATTTGGGCTCAAGGACAATACGAAATGGCACAAGCTTTTGGCCGTGATGTAGCAACAAAAATTATTTTACAATCACATTGGTCATTAACGCCAAATGCTAAATTCCGTGATGGAGCAAAAGCAATTAAGCAAGCGGATGCTCTTCTATATGGCGGACAACATGCTGCTGATATCGATCGTATTTGGGCAGCAAGAGGAATTAGTACGAATTAATATAAAAAGTCGTGGCGTTTATAAGCCACGACTTTTTAATTTACATAAGAACTGGTACTAGTAAATAAATTAATATCAATGATAATGTGAATACATCCGCAGCCTCATTTACTTTTTAGATTCTTTAAAAACAAAATGCTCTTTAAATTTTCTAGACTCAACTTTTTGACCGTTTCGCATCGAGCGGAAAGGGTGTTCTTGCCACGTAATAATCACGTCAACCTCATCTGTTTTTGTAGAAATAGGTAAGTTAGCATGTTCAAATCCAGTTTTGTTGCTTGCTAAACGACTTTCCTTTAGGGAAAAGAGTTCATATTTCGTTTTTGTATTTGGCTCGTTGCGGAAGACTTCAACTTGTACGTTATACACTTCGCTTTTTCCGAGATTTTTTACAGAGAAATAATATGTTTGAAATACACCTTTTTTAGGTTGCAACAATTTTTTACTCGTTTTTTTCACTTCATCAATATTCACTTGCCATTGATTAGAATGTTGAGAGATTGGTAAAGATTTTGGTGAATATGCGTACGTTTCATTTACTACAATTTGGCATAACAAAAGGAGAAAGAAACTAATTGCTTTTTTCATATGTACACCTCCGCTACAATTTTGCTATTAATATGCGTGGGAAACATGTAAATTATGTAATAAAATGGAAATGTATATAGAGCGTGAAAAAGACTAGTGTAAATCTAAATGGGAAAATAATAATAGAACATGAAAAATACGCATATATAACGGTAGATGAAGAATCTTAAATAAAAAGGCTTGCGTTTTATAAAATAAAGAGATAGAATACTCTGTAAATATAAAAAGTGATGATCAGGAAAAGTACATGATGCAAAGGTCTACAGAGAGCAATCGGTTGCTGGGAAGATTGCGATACCGCATGATGGAAAGACACCTGTGAGTGTTGCTTTGAACGTGATTATTAGTAAAAGCAAACGGTACCTACCGTTATCAGGGCTAAGATGGTCATTGTGACAATTTGGGTGGTACCGCGGAAAAAATCCGTCCCTATTTCTAGGGGCGGATTTTTGTATTCTTTGAAAGGAGGTGAGTGAACGTGGATGACGACGATGACAACAATAACGTAAATAAAATGAAAACTATTGGAGGGAAATATAATGGGGCAAATAATGAAGCGTTCACTCACTCAAGCGAGTACAGAGCATGTTGGAAAAGTGGTACTCTTACAAGGGTGGGTAAAAAAGATCCGTCATCTAGGTAATGTTAGTTTTTTATTATTACGGGACCGAAAGGGAGTTATTCAATGTGTATTAGAAAACAAGTTAGCTGGATACAAGGTTGATGTAGAAAGTGTCGTTCAAATAGTTGGTGAAATTGTAGAGACTTCGAAAACAGAATTAGGGGTTGAAGTACTTGCTCATGAAGTGAAAGTATTAAATGGTGCAGAACAACTTCCATTTGAATTAAATAAAAAGAAATTACAAGTTGGTTTAGATCAACTATTGAATGAACGAGTATTATCGTTAAGACATGAGCGAACCGCGGCGATATTTAAAGTGAAAGCTACACTCGCTCAAAGTTTTAGTGACTATTTAACAGAGAACGATTTCATACGTATATTTACGCCGAAAATTGTTTCACAAGGGGCAGAAGGAGGAGCGAATGTTTTTAAGCTTCCATATTTCCAAAAAGAAGCTTATTTAGCTCAATCACCACAGTTTTATAAACAAATGACGGTAGCGGGAGGATTGGAACGTGTTTTTGAAATTGCACCTGTTTACAGAGCGGAACATCACAACTCTTCCCGTCATTTGAATGAATATATATCGTTAGACGTAGAGCTTGGATTTATCGATGATTTTCATGAAGTGATGCAATTAGAAACGGATGTTTTACGATATATGTTTCAGCAAGTAGGAGAAACATGTGAGAAAGAACTACAACAATTACAAATAGAAGTACCTGTCATTACTGAAATACCGAAAATTACATTGTCAGAAGCACAAGAGATTTTGAAAAGTAAGTACCGGAAAGAATCACCGATTGGAGATTTAGATACAGAAGGTGAAAAGTTACTAGGGAAATATGTGAAAGAAACATATAATAGTGAATTTGTTTTCATTACACATTATCCGAAAGAAGCGAGACCGATGTATACGATGCCGAATAACGAGAATCCATCTATTACTGATTCGTTCGACTTACTATATAAAGGATTAGAAATAACATCAGGAGCACAGCGAATTCATAATTATGATCTATTACTCGCATCTTTTAAAGAAAAAGGATTACACCCAGAGAAATTTCAATCTTATTTAAATACATTCCGATACGGTTGTCCACCGCATGGCGGTTTCGGCATTGGGCTAGAAAGGATTGTATATAAACTTTTAGAATTAACGAACGTACGAGAGGCGAGTGCTTTTCCGAGAGATTGTACACGTCTTACACCATAAAAAAGAACCTTCGCGATTATCGCGAAGATTCTTTTTTAATGTTCTTTTATTTTTACATTGAAAGTTTATAAAAAATCTTTTCGACAAAAAAATTAATATATACCTTGACAGTTATAAATATAACCGATATACTTCATATTAATTTCAAAAGAAAATATATTCTAAATATTAAAATGTGTTGAATAGGAGTAGTAAGGTCATGTATTTGTGCAGAGAGCTATGGGTTGGTGCGACATAGTCAAATGACATCCTGAACTCGCCTAGGAGCAGTAAGGTGGAACGGAATTACATTCTTAGTAAATCTTAACGGTTAACCTTCGATATTAGGTTTGTAATCAAACGATTACTACTAAGGTGGATTCATAATGGAATCAATAAGGGTGGTACCGCGTTAAGTAAATGGCTTAGCGTCTCTTTTTATAAAGAGATGCTGAGCCATTTTTTATTTTATAGAAAAAGAAATGGAGGGTTTATTCGGATAGGTATATAAAATTTAATTATTTGTATAAAAAGATTTAATTAGGAGGAAAATAAGATGAAACAGACGGAGCAATGGACTTCGAAATTAGGATTTATAATGGCTGCAGCAGGATCAGCAATTGGATTAGGCGCAATATGGAAGTTTCCTTATATCGCTGGGAAGAGCGGGGGAGGAGCATTCTTTTTAATTTTTATATTATTTACTGTGTTAATTGGACTACCACTATTAATAGCTGAATTTATGATTGGACGCAGTACACAGAAACAAGCAGTTGGCGCATTTAAAAGTATTGCACCAAATACAGGGTGGCACTGGATTGGACGCCTTGGCGTTGGAACGTGTTTTATATTACTTTCGTTTTATAGTGTTGTAGGTGGATGGGTATTGATTTATTTATTTAGAGGAGTAACTGGACAACTTATTACTCCGGGACAAAATTACGGTGCATTATTTACTGAAACAATTGGAAATCCCGCTTGGGCTATTACTGGACATTTCGCTTTTATGTTCATTACGATATGGGTTGTATCAAAAGGTGTACAAAACGGAATTGAAAAAGCAAGTAAATATATGTTACCAGCATTGTTCGTTTTATTTGTCGCCCTTATTATTCGTTCATTAACATTGGATAATGCAATGCAAGGTGTGAAGTTTTTCTTACAACCAGATTTCTCAAAGATTACTTCAGAAAGTATTTTGTTCGCAATGGGCCAATCGTTCTTTGCGATTAGTATCGGAATATCAATTATGGTTACGTATAGTTCCTATTTAAATAAAAAAGAAAGTTTACCAAAATCAGCAATAACAATTGTTGGATTGAATTTATTCGTTTCTTTATTTGCAGGTCTTGCAATTTTTCCAGCAGTATTTTCATTAGGAATGGAGCCGACGGAAGGGCCTGGATTGCTATTTATCGTATTACCATCTGTATTTAGTCAAATTCCATTTGGCGGATTGTTCTTAACGGTATTTCTTGCGCTATTTACATTTGCCACATTAACATCGGCGTTTTCTCTACTAGAGACGGTTGTTTCAGCATTAGCAAATGGTGAACAAGAAAGAAGAACGAAACTATCATGGATCATTGGTTTCTGTATTTTCTTAGTAGGTATACCATCTGCGTTATCATTTGGAGTATGGAGTGATATTACGATTTTTGGTAAGAATATTTTTGATGCGGTAGACTTTTTATCTAGTAATATATTAATGCCACTAGGAGCGCTATTTATTAGTATTTTCGTATCATTCAAAATGGAAAAGAAGGTGCTAGAAGCAGAATTTTTTGTAGGTGGAAATTACGGAAAGAAAGTATTTACTTGTTGGGCATTTTTACTTCGGTTTGTAGCGCCACTTGCCATCATCATCGTCTTTTTAAATGTAATAGGAATTATTTAACATTAAATGTTATAATATACAGTAAAAAAGAAGGTGATGATTATAAAGGCGAATTTGATAGAAGCAGGGAAATACATGGACATTAGAGGGAAGAAGTTATATGTTGAAGCACATGGAAACCCTAAAAGTGAGCCTGTATTATACTTGCACGGCGGTCCAGGAGAGAGCTGTTATGATTTTTCATTTCATCAAGCGGAACGTTTAAAAGATTCTTTATATGTAATTATGATAGATCAAAGAGGTGTTTGTCGCTCAGAAGAAATTCTTGAGGACGAAGCTTTTGGATTAAATGATTTGATTGAAGATTGTGAAGAACTAAAAAAAGTATTGCAAATTGAGAAGTGGTCTGTAATTGGACATTCTTTCGGTGGATATGTAGCATTGTTATATGCATTGATATATCCAAGTTCAATAGAGAAAATAATATTTGAAGGATCAACTTTTGATTTTGCATTAACAAGTAGAGCTTTGTTACAAAAGACAGGGGATTTATTAAAAAAGTATGGAAAAGAAGAAGTAGCAGAAGAGTCCATCGCTTATTCATCTAGCAATGCTAGTTCCGAAGAGTTGCTTGAAGCTTATATAAGATTAAGCGATGAATTAGAAGAAAAAAGAATGGAGATTTACAATAATAAGGAAGATAGGACAGATGAGAGTTTATACAGTGATCAAGAGTGGGAAATATTTTCAAAACGCTCCAAGATTCATTTTGATAGATTAAAATTAGAAGGCGCATGTCATACATCATTATTATCCAAAATAAAAGATGTACAAAATCCAATGTTATTACTTGTAGGAAAACATGATGTAGTAACGTGTGAAAAACAAATTGAAATATTTAATAAAGATGCTCGAAACGGCAAGTATATTGCATTTGAAGAGAGCGGTCATTCACCTCATTATGAGGAAGCAGATAGATTCGCAGAAACAGTCATGTATTTTTTGAAATGAAGAAAAGGGTGCTTCTATTAATGAGAAGCACCCTTTTTAAATTTCTGGATATGTGATTGTTATGTTAGGCCATTTACTTTGCCAATTCTTTTTAATAACTCTGTTTTTGTACATATGTATACGTCCTTTTGATTCGAGAAAATGAGCTGTTGGTCTCACTTGTAATGAAAGAACATCTTCAATACCGCACGGAGCTGTTAATATAACATTGTTTTTTTCGTCTAATGTAACCCCTAAAGCCGTTGCTGTTTCAGGGAATTTAGAAATAGCATCAATAGAAGAAGAATATGGTGGCATGTTGTTCACCACATGCATACGAGCTTGATTTTTAACCGACCAAGGTATAGAAGCATCCATATTTGTTAGTGTTTTCTCTACGGATTGTTCATATGTCTCGTCTTTATGTAATGGATCAAAATAGATGACATCAACGTCCGGTGTAGCAGTTCTTACTTCGTAGTTATGCAAAGTATCCCAAAGTTTAGAACGAACAAAACCGGCGCAAATCCACCAATCAGGTAGCTCTAGTGATTTTGCTATGTGTAATACGTTCATCATCCATTTGTCGTTTTCTATTAAGCGAATTACATCTTGTTCTGTTTGTATCTTCATTGATAAATTCACCTTCCTAGTAAATTAATGCATCAGTTCAATAATCCATAAAATCCAGTAAGCACCTGGTACGAACAACAGTTGTGCGAGTAAAGTACCGAGAAGTCTAGATATCATTAACCAACCATACATTTTACTCATAGATTCAGCACCATTTTCTGATTGTAAAGCACGCTCTGTTAATAGAGCAATGCGTGGATCGAGCAATACTGTTAATAAAATAGTAGCAAAACCATTCACAAGGCCAGAAGCTGTACTTGCATTTGTTGCGTAATCTGGATTTAGAAAAGAAGCATAAAGGGCAGAAAGAACACCTGCTGTATAAATTGCAGTAGCAAACATGTTAATAAGCATAATACGCTTTGGGATACCACCGATACGCAATCTATGAATCATTTCAAATCTTGGAAAGCGCACATATTTTTTTGTGTACTTTAATTTTTGAATGTTATTTGTTTTCATCATTCGAATGAAAGAACCATCTGTTTCAAAGTTTTGAATGACATATCCAAATAGTTTTGTCAAAGTTGGATAAAGAATAATCGCAAGTAAGGTACCTATGGAAGCAGATAATAGTACAAGTCGTATAGTATGCTCTAAATTAATAGAAGCATCTCGTTTTGCTTCATCGACAATCCCGCCAATTAAAAAGGCTTGTAGTAAATTTGAAGTTCTTGAAATAAGTAATACCATTCCTACGACAGATAAGGCAACGACAATCTTTTTTAAACGAACACCAGCTAATCGAATACTATAAGAACTAGTTTCGACTGCGTGGATGACAATTGTGAAAGCCATTATAAAAATTAACGTAATTGACATTTGTTTCACCAGTTTCTATTGAATTAATTGCAACTTTCTTACTTTATCATATCTATCCGTCTAATGTAACCGAAACTATGTAACATAGAAAAAGTGATTTTTTTGAAAAAACAAATAATGGTAGTATAGTAGAGGTAGAGTAGTAAAAAAACCTTTAGTATTACATGTAAAGTAGGATGAGTGGGGGATTAAATATGTATACAACATTTTTATTTGATTTAGATGGAACAGTAACGGATCCTAAAAAGGGGATTGTAAATTCAGTTTTGTACGCGTTAGAAAAGGTTGGAATTGAAGAATTACATATAAGTGAGTTAGATTCATTTATTGGTCCTCCTATTCAGTAATCATTCGTAGAGAGATATAATATGAATGAAGGAGAAGTTGAACGAGCTGTTTTTTATTTCAGGGAATATTTAAAGCAACGTGGGTTGTTGGAGAATAGTGTATACGAGGGTATTCCAAATCTCCTAAAACAATTAAAAGATAACGGAAATCGTTTATTTATAGCTACTTCAAAGCCTACTATTTTTGCTAGACAAGTAATAGAGCATTTTCAACTAACGAATTATTTTGAAGATATCATTGGAAGTAATTTAAATGGAACAAGAATAAAAAAAGAAGAAATAATTGCACATATTTTACTTCAGAATGAAGGACTTAATAAAGAGGAAGTTGTTATGATTGGAGATAGAAAGCACGATATAATAGGTGCAAATCATAATGGAATTGCTTCAATTGGTGTTTTATATGGCTATGGTAGTGAAAATGAGTTGATTGAAGTTAGTTCGACTCATATAGCGAAGGATATAGAAGAACTACACCATTTTTGTATAGAAAATAGTTTAATAAAAAAATAAAAATAGAGACTAACAATCCCTTTATAACGTATGACGATGAAATCGTTTCTGTTTAAAGGGATTTTTCATATGTAATCGAATATGTATAATTAGACATTTTAGTATGAAAAATTTGTATGAATTAGAGGAGGGATGTCAGAAATGAAAGATTAGTAGAAGTTTATCAATAAAAGATTGAATTTTCAGTTTAAAGGAGGGGTATAATTGGAGCTAGTTATTATATTATTAGCACTTAGCTTACTTATGTTTGTAGCTTATAGAGGGTTTTCTGTTATTTTATTTGCACCAATTTTTGCATTATTTGCGGTATTTTTGACAGAACCTAGTTTTGTATTACCTTTCTTTTCTAATATTTTTATGGAGAAAATGGTAGGGTTTATTAAACTATATTTCCCGGTGTTTTTACTTGGAGCAATTTTTGGGAAAGTAGTAGAAATGTCAGGAATTGCTGATTCTATTGCAAAGACGATTGTAGAGTTGGTTGGAGAAAAACGTACAATTTTAGCGATTGTTTTAATGGGTGCTATTTTAACATATAGTGGTGTTAGTGTATATGTAGTGGTATTTGCTATATTTCCGTTTGCAGCTAAGCTTTTTCGACAAGCTAATATTCCAAAACGCTTAATACCTGGAACAATTGTCCTTGGAGCAGTAACATTTACAATGGATGCGCTCCCTGGATCACCACAAATTCAAAATGTAATACCTACAACATTTTTTAAAACGGATATTTATGCTGCACCGATACTTGGTATTGTAGGGGCAATTTTTGTACTCACGTTAGGTTTATTATATTTAGAGAGTAGGCGTAAGAAGGCAAAAGCAGCAGGTGAAGGATATTTTGGTTTTAACGATGGGAATACTGAAATGGCAGCATCTTTGGAATTAGAGCAGAAAGAAATACCGCTGTTAAATAGTTTAGAAATTACGAGGGCACAACAACTTATTGCTTTTATACCACTTATTTTAGTAGGTGTAATGAATAAAGTGTTTACTATTATGATACCGAAGTGGTATCCGAACGGTTTTGACTTTTCAGCAATTGGTATGAAAGCATTTGGAAAAGTAGAATTGAGTGCGGTAGTTGGAATATGGTCTGTAGAATTGGCACTTATAATAGGAATTTTAACAACTCTTTTATTATACTGGAGACGGGTAGTAACAGGATTTCAAGCTGGATTGAATACAAGTATTGGTGGAGCACTACTTGCAACAATGAACACTGGAGCAGAATTTGGTTTCGGTGGTGTCATTGCAGCACTTCCAGGTTTTGCAATTATGAGAGATGGCATTTCTGCAACGTTCACAAATCCTTTAGTGAATGGAGCGGTAACGACGAATATTTTAGCCGGTATTACAGGTTCTGCATCAGGAGGAATGGGGATTGTTTTAAGTGCGATGGGGGATAAATTTATTGCAGCAGCCAATCAATTTGATATCCCATTAGAAGTTATGCACCGTATCGTATCAATGGCATCAGGAGGAATGGATACATTACCACATAACGGGGCTATTATTACTATTCTTACAGTAACAGGTTTAACACATAAACAGTCATATAAAGATATATTTGCTATTACAGTTTTGAAAACGCTTGCTGTGTTTTTAGTTATCGCATTCTATACTATTACAGGAATTTATTAAAAATAGATACTATATGAATTGTAAAGGTTTATTTAGTTGATATTTTATAAACTAAACATTAATAAGGGTAAGAAGGGGTGGAGTATTTGCAAGAAGTTGCTGAGTTTCGTATGCCGAAGTCTGTACTATATGGAAGAAATTCGATTGAAAAGCTGGGGGAACAATCAAAGAAGTTTGGGAAAAGAGCTTTTATAGTTACTGATACAATTATGGAGAAATTAGGGTATGTTGAAAGGTGCATAAAACAGCTAAATAAGAAAGGGATTACTGTTATTACATATAATAAAGTGAATGCTGAGCCTACAAATTTACACGTATTAGAAGCGTTAACGATTTGTAAAGAAGGGAAGTGTGATTTTATTATCGGTATTGGTGGTGGAAGTTGTATTGATGCTGCGAAAGCAGTAGCGGTGTTATATACTAATGGTGGAGCAATTGAATATTACGTCCAAAAAGATGTTGAAATAGAAAATGATCCACTACCACTCATTGCAATTCCAACAACTTCAGGTACTGGGTCAGAAGTAACAAGTGTAGCAGTAATTACGAATAAAAAAACAGATGTAAAAATGATGATGAAGCATCCGAGTTTTACCCCGCAAGTAGCGATTATTGACCCGATATTAACAAGTTCGGTACCACCTCATATTACGGCAGCGACAGGTATAGATGCATTATGCCATGCAATTGAAGCATATATTTCTAAATTTTCTCAACCACTTACAGATGTACTTGCTCTTTCGGCTATTGAAAGTATTATGAAATATTTACGTATTGTATATGAAGATGGAGGTAATATGGAAGCAAGGGAAGCAATGATGATCGCTTCATTACAAGCTGGAATTGCATTCTCAAATGCATCTGTTACATTAGTTCATGGAATGTCAAGACCAGTAGGGGCGTTATTTCATGTACCACATGGTATATCAAATGCAATACTATTACCCACAGTTTTAGAATATACAAAAGTGAGTGCAACAAAAAGACTAGCGGAAATTGGACGTTGTTTAAATAAAGATATGTATTCCTATTGTGATGAAGAAGTAGCCGATTATACGCTGAGGGAAATAAAAAAACTTTGTTTTGATCTTCGTATTCCAAATTTAAAAGAATACGGAATCGGTGAGGTTGAATTTGAAAATGCTATTTCAAAAATGGCCTCAGATGCAATTGAAAGTGGTAGCCCAGGAAATAATCCGCGAGTTCCTTCTTATAATGAAATTAAACAGTTGTATCGACAATGTTTTAATTATCAATATGAAAATTCTATAAAAACATTAGGGAGTTAATTTCAGAATATTCACATAAAATTTCCTTGGAAATAGTTAAAACAAGACTTTATATTATAAACTTAAAGTCTTGTTTTATTGTGTATAATATACATAATAAAACATTGTTATTAGTTTAGAAAAAAGTTTAGGTAGGTGTGTTATATATGAAAACGATAGGGCTTATAGGTGGTATGAGTTGGGAATCGACTTCGGAATATTATCGAATTTTAAATGAAGAGATAAAAAGTAAATTAGGAGGATTACACTCAGCAAAATGTTTGATTAATAGTGTGGATTTTGAAGAGATTGAACGATTCCAGTCTAACGGGGATTGGGATGGAGCAGGAGAAGTATTAGGGAATGCGGCGTATTCATTGCAGAAGGGAGGAGCAGATTTTATAATCATTTGCACAAATACAATGCATAAAGTAGTGGAGAAAATAAAAGAGAATATTAACATCCCCGTATTACATATTGCTGATACTACTGCAAAAGAAATTAAAAGAAAAGGTATTCAAACGATTGGTCTACTTGGAACGAAATATACAATGGAGCAAGATTTCTATAAGTCACGTATAGAAGAGAATAATATAAAAGTAATAGTGCCAGTAGAAAAAAATAGAGAAAAATTAAATGAAATAATTTATACAGAATTATGTTTAGGAAAAATAACATCGCAATCTAGAGAATATTATAAAAGAGTCATAGAAGAGCTAGTGCAAAAAGGAGCACAGGGAATAATTTTAGGTTGTACAGAAATAGGATTATTAATAAAGCAGGAAGACGTATTAGTTCCGATATTTGATACAACTTTTATACATGCAATGGAAGCAGTAAATGTGGCTTTAGAAAATAGATTATAATTATATTATGTAAACTTAGTTCGTGTATGTGGAAAACATTCAGAAAATATTTTATAATGTAAGTGGTTACATTTAAGGGGGATGCGTATGTTTTCAGTTCAACCAATCGCATTTGTACATAATGAAAGAAAGGAAATAAAAGATGACGAATGGGGAGAAGTAAGATCCTGTATTACTTTAACTGAATTGTATACAGAGGAAAGTATACAAGGGATTGAAGAATTTTCTCATATTGAAGTTGTTTTTTATTTTCATAAAGTAACGGATGAACAAATTCAATATGTTGCTAGACATCCTAGAAATAATAATGATTATCCTAAAGTAGGCATTTTTGCACAGCGCGGGAAAAATCGCCCGAATCGCTTAGGTGTAACAATTGTAAAAGTGATAAAAAGAGACGGTAAATCAATTATTGTTGAGGGATTAGATGCTATTGATGGCACCCCTATATTGGATATAAAGCCGGTAATGAAAGAGTTTATGCCGAAAGAAGAAATTCTACAGCCTAAATGGGTAACGGATATAATGAGACAGTATTGGAAGGGGAATGGAGTAAAATGAGAATATATGAGGCAACAATTGCAGATTTAGATGGACTAGCATCAGTTTTTAATAACTATCGTATGTTTTACCGACAAGATTCCGATTTAGATGGTGCAAAAGTATTTTTACAAAATCGTATCGAGAGAAAAGAATCCGTTATTTTCGTAGCAGTTGAAGACGGTGAATATATTGGATTCACGCAACTATATCCATCATTTTCTTCCATTTCAATGAAAGAATTATGGATTTTAAATGATCTGTTTGTACAAGCCGCGAAGCGCGGAACTGGAACAGGTAAAAAATTATTAGAAGCTGCTAAAAAATTCGCATTAGAAAATGGCGCAAAAGGTGTAAAATTACAAACAGAGATTGATAATTTATCAGCACAGCGATTATACGCTGAAAATGGTTATTTAAGAGATAATCGTTATTTCCATTATGAATTAACATTTTAAAAAATGTAAGATTAAAAGAGACGTTTTCAAAATGAAAACGTCTCTTTTAAATTGTATTATAGTTGATTTAATATCCAGTTTGTTGCATCTTCAAAGTTTTCTGCAATGTAGTTTGGCTCAATATGTGCCCACCTGTCTCGGTACGTATGTAAAGCATCGTATCCAGCGCCTGTTCGTACTAATATTGTTGTCGCATTCACTTTTTCACCTGCCACAATATCAGTCCAACGATCACCAACTACAGCACATTGTGTTAAATCAAGCCCATGTTTTTCCGCTGCTTTTAGAAGCATGCCTGTACTTGGTTTACGGCATTCACAACCATCACCATGTTTGTGAGGACAAACGTAAATATCATCAAAACCGAAACCTTTTAATTCTTGTACAAAATCAGCTACAGTCGCTATTCCATCCGCGATACCTGGTTGATTTGTGAAAGAGAAAATTTTTATATTTTGAGCTTTTATTTTTTGCAGAGCTGCTTTTGTAAAGGGGAATAATGTAAAAGAACCAGGGTAATGTATTGTAGTGTCGCCGCCAATTGTACCGTCACGATCAATGAAAATTGCTTTAATGTTTGTCATATTTATAGTCCCTTCAAGTGAAAAGTAGTTTAAAAATGTTTTACAAATCGATATCCATTTACTTCATAACCTAATTTTTTGTAAAAAGGATGTGCTTCTACTCTTTTTGTTCCACTAACTAGCCATGTTCCAATGCAATGATGCTTCTTTGCTAATTGTTCTGCATAATCCATTAACACCTGTCCAATGCCTTTCCGCCGTATTGTAGAATCGACGCTAATAATTGAAATTTCTCCATAACGAGTTACATCTTCTAAATTTTCGCGTATACGAAACCCGAGTAATCCAAATATAGTTTCTTCTTCCACATAAACATATAAAAAATCAAAAGGACTCATTTGTACGAATTGCAAGCGGTTGTTCATATCTTCATAGGAAATAGAGGAACCTTTTAATTCTTTCGTTAAAGAACAAAGTGCATCTATATCATCTACCGTCGCTTCACGAATTTGAAAAGACATATTATTCACTCCAATAAAATGTAATCAAACATTTAATATTCTGTTAAAAAATGTTTTTTCCTGCTATGAAAATAAATATTTTATAATGATATATAGATAGTTATACTTCTTCATTTTTATTTATTACCAGCTGTAATTGCCGGGATTATTTTTATAGTATGGATTGGTTGGATTGTATTTTTACCATAGAAAAAGAGCCGAAAATGGCTCTTTTTCTAATCTGTCACACATTGATAAATAAAATATACTAAAACGAGTATGCTTGCGGCAGAATACATGACATCTAAAGTCATTTGGTCGCCTCCTTATTGTTGTTGTATTTTATTGTATTGTATGAAATCTTACAATTTCATATTCAAGTGAAAAATATGTGAACGTTAACAAAATTGTAAAGTGCAAAAATTACAATCATTTTGTATAATAGAAGAAACAACCGTTATATAAAGTGAAACTTTAATCAGTGGGGGTTTTCTTCATCCCCACTGATTATTAGCCTTCACCAATCGGGCTTTTACGGGCAGTTGATCCCCTGCCTAACTTCTTTGCCTTTACTGAATTTTGAGGTGGTGGGGGTCTTACTTACCCGTTAATGCGGGATAAAATATAATGAGTGAAAGGGGAGGGAACATAAATGCCAAATTGGTTTAGAAAAACCTTAGTCGCATTAATTACCGTATTTACATTTGGTTTAGTGACGCCTCCTTCCATATTGCTTGATAATGCCAAAGCTGCGGACAAGCCTACGAGTACAGCTGGGCAACAAAATTTGGAGAGTACGTCCTATACATATGAAGAAACGAATGACAGGTTAACCACCGATACTTTTATTACTTATGCAATGCAAGAAGCAGAGAAGCAGTCGATGCAAAAGTTTGGAACTAAAATTGGTCCAGTAATTGAAGATGAGTTTAAAGATGTAATATTACCGAAAATTGAAGAGGCAATTGCTGAGCTTGCAAATGATGTTCCAGAGGAGTCGTTGCAATCATTATCGATTTCTCAGAAACCCGCTGGTGGAAATAATGAAAAGATTTTTCACGTTTACGATACGAAATCTGGAAATGACTTACTACGATTTCATGTAAGAAGAGATCATCCACCGCAAGATGGTTATTATTTCAATTTCCATTATCATCGTTTTGATGATGGATACTCTGGACATCATGAACTAGGAAATATTTATTGGAATACGAATGTACCGCCAAAATGGCTTTCTTAAAAAGAACAAGAGAAAATCTTGTTCTTTTTTTGTTGATAAAAGGGTAAGACAACTATGTTGTTGAATAACATATGTTTAGGAAAAAAGAAGAAAAGGGAGTATGGAAATGCAAAAATATATTGTTTTTGACTTTGATGGCACATTAGTAGATTCACAAAATATATTTGTACCGATCTATAATCAAATAGCTGAAAAGCATGGTTATAAAACAGTAAGGGAAGAAGAAATTGAGCATTTACGTAAATTAACGATGCCCGAGAGATGTAAGCAACTCGATGTACCACTGTATAAACTACCGATATTAGCGTTAGAGTTTTATAAATTATATCAACCAGCTATAAAAGATCTCGTTTTGTTCCATGGGATGAAGGATGTATTAGATGAATTACATAAAAAAGGCTACGGGATTGCCGTCATATCCTCTAACTCAGAAGAGCATATTCGAGCGTTTTTACATAATAATGGTATCGAAAATATTCAAGAAGTGTATTGTTCTAAAAATTTGTTCGGTAAAGACAAAATGATAAAAAGGTTTTTAAAATCAAAAAAAATAACAGAGCAAGAAATGTTATATGTCGGTGATGAACAGCGAGATGTAGCAGCGTGTAAAAAGGCTGGTGTGAACGTAATTTGGGTATCTTGGGGATATGATGTCATTGAAACAGTGAAAAAAGATGCACCAGATTATATGGTTCATACGCCTATGGAAATTGTACAAGTCGTACAAGGGGCACATTCTTAATATGAATACACTTCGAGCAGGTATTCATCATATTGAATTTTGGGTCGCGAATTTAGAGGAGTCTATTTCTTTTTATGATAAATTGTTTTCGATAATTGGATGGAGAAAGTTAAATGAAGTAGCATATAGTACGGGAGAAAGTGAAATATATTTTAAAGAGGTGGACGGGGAAATTGTAAGGACTTTAGGGCCTAGACATATTTGTTATCAAGCTACTCGTAGAGAAATAGTTGATGAAGTAGCAGATTTTCTTGCTAGTACAAAAGTGAAGGTAATACGTGGTCCGATAGAAATGAATCATTATTCGGACGGATACTATACGGTTGATTTTTACGATCCGAATGGATTTATTATAGAAGTAGCGTATACACCAAATGTAGAAATGTAAGGGGAATAAACATGAAGACAATTGCAGCACGGCAAAACAATATACAAATAGTAAAGGATGCAGCAAATATTGAAGAAATTTCTAAAGGTTTCTCACCTGATAAAAAATATATCATTACGACTATTAAAGATGAAAAGTATTTGTTACGGACAGGCGATATAAAAGAGTTTGAAAGAAAGAAAATAGAGTTTCAAATTTTAAATGAAATGCAAAAACGTAGTGTGCAAGCACAAAGGCCAATTGAAATGGGTTTGTTGGAAGAAGAAGGTTTATGCTACGGTGTTTTTTCGTATATAGAAGGAGAAGATGCGAAAAAATTGTTGCCTACATATACACTAAAAGAACAATATGATATTGGTATAGAAGCAGGAAAAGATTTAGCAAAAATGCATACATATGAAGCTCCTAAGGGTATACTTCCATGGTATGAAAGAGCCATGAAAAAACATCGAAAATATTTAGAGGCATACAAAACATGCGGAATAAAAATAAAAAATGATGATAAAATCATTAAGTTTATAGATGAAAATGAAATGTATGTACAAAACCGCCCAAATCGATTTCAACACGATGATTTTCATTTAGAAAATATAATTGTGCGGGATGGGAAATATGTAGGTGTTGTTGATTTTAATGGTTATGACTGGGGCGACCCACTTCATGATTTTGTAAAAATTGCACTATTTGCAAGAGACATTAGTATTCCGTATTCAATCGGACAAATAGAAGGATACTTTAATAGGAGAATACCAGAGGAGTTCTGGAAATTATATGCGGTGTACGTCGGCATGACAGTTTTCTCATCAGTTGTCTGGACATTACGAGCAGCACCGCATATGTTAGATGATATGTTAGAGCGTCTTACTATAGTTTTAGAGGATCATAATAACTTTGAGTTATCGAAGCCGATTTGGTTTCAATCAGATAAGATTGATATGAAATAGAAAAGATAGGTGTAATTCGCACCTATCTTTATTTTTTACCATCAAAATACTTATTTAATTTTCTTAAATATAAGCGGCTGAGTACTTAACGTAGCTGGCACATGTAACTGAAGGGATGGAAATTCACCACTCACACTCATTTCATAAGCGAATAATAAACTCATTTTCATTCGGAATAAGTCAACTTTTGCAGAGAAGATGTCGTAATGATGATGTGTTAATTGAATGTCCATTTCCATGAATTGCACAAATAATGAATCATCTCGCTTGTATACTTGTAATGTTCCGTATGCAGGATGTTCGAAAGTACCAGTATAATCCTCTAATTTGTGAGAAGGTGTAGTCCCTTTAATTTGCTCAGGAAGGGATTCAGTTGCTTCTTTCATCATTTCCTTCATTTTTTCAGTATCTTCTACAGCACGTTTATGCCAATCGATGCCTTCTAATTCAAGTAGCTCGTCATAAATTTGGTTAGCAAGATAAGTAGGAAGTAATGTGCCTCCAGCATTCGTTAAAATGACAAGACCTACATTTTCTTTTGGCATGAATGAAACAAGTGCCGAAAATCCATCAATATTACCGCCATGATGAATCACTTTGTTACCACGATAAGCGCTAATAAACCAACCGAGGCCGTAACTATTTAATGGAGATTCAGGGAGTGATAGAACTGGTTGATCTGGAATTGAATTGTGTGGTGTATACATTTGTTGTAATAATTCAGAGGAGATTAATTCATGATCTCCAAACTTTCCTTTGTTTAAGTGAAGAAGTACCCAATTTACCATATCTTCAATTGTAGAATTAATACACCCAGCAGCGCCAACTGTATCGATGTTACGGAATGGAACTTCTTTTATTTCACCGTCTTTTTCAATGTAAGGTAAAGCATAATCCTCTGTAATTTGTGAATCTGTAACAGAGAAGTTTGTATGCCTCATATTTAAAGGTTCTAAAATATGTTCTGTAGCGTATTGCTCCCACGTTTGATTTGTAATGTTTTCAACAATGCAGCTAATTGTCGCATACATTAAGTTGTTATATAAAAATGCTGTTCGGAACGGTGCATCAAGTGGTAAATGTTTTATTTTTTCAACGAGATCTTTTCGAGATAAGGAAGAGCTGTACCAAAGAGCATCATGACGACTCACTCCAGTGCGGTGAGAGGCTAAATCCCGTCCTGTAACTTGTGAGGTAGCAAGTAGTTCACATAAAGAGAAGTTAGGTATATAAGACTGGACAGGAGTATCCCAATTAAACTTTTTTTGCTGTGCTAACAAGCTTAATGAAAGTGTGCCAAAAGCTTTCGTTGAGGAACCGATTGCGAACCGGGTGCTCGGTGTAACAGCCTCTTTTGTTTCTATATTTCGATAGCCGAAACCTTCTGAAAGAATAACTTCACCGTCTTTTATAACAGCTACAGCAGCACCAGGAACTTTTAAATCCTTCATCATTTTTTCAACCGTAGTTTGTAACGAAGTCATAACAGGAGTTTCAATTTTAGACATAATTCTAACCTCCAAATTTAAATTTTGTCCTACCGCACTATACTTTCGGTAATAGAAAATGAAAACCTTTTTAAATATGGAAAGTTAATAATTTTGTAAGAATTACTGAAAATAATTTTTATTTATCAAGATTATTAAATTTGTTGTTTTTCATGTTATGATAAATTTCATATAAGATTGAAAGAAGGTTTTTCTACATATGAAACATGCTGAATATGAATACTTAAATTTATGCCGCCATGTAATGGAGCACGGTACGAAGAAAGAAGATCGTACAGGGACAGGAACTGTATCTGTATTTGGATATCAAATGCGTTTTGATCTGAGTAAAGGATTTCCTTTATTAACCACAAAGAGAGTACCATTTCGCCTTGTAGCAAGTGAACTACTTTGGTTTATGAAAGGTGATACAAACATTCGCTATTTATTGCAGCATAATAATAACATTTGGAATGAATGGGCATTTAAGAGCTGGGTAGAAAGTGACGAGTATACTGGGCCTGATATGACAGATTTCGGTCTTCGCTCACAACAAGATGAGGAATTTAAAGTGCAATATGATGAGCAAATGGACCTATTTAAAAAGAATGTTTTAGAAGATGATGATTTTTCGAATAAATATGGCTACTTAGGAGACGTATATGGCAAGCAATGGCGTGCTTGGAAAACGACGGCTGGTGAAACACTGGATCAACTAAAAGATGTAATTGAAATGATTAAAAAAACGCCAGATTCACGTCGCTTAATCGTTTCTGCTTGGAATCCTGAAGACGTACCGAGTATGGCATTACCGCCTTGTCATACGCTATTCCAGTTTTATGTAGCGGACGGAAAACTTTCTTGTCAGCTATATCAAAGAAGTGGCGACATCTTCCTTGGAATTCCATTTAACATCGCAAGTTATTCACTACTAACACATTTAATTGCACATGAATGTGGTCTTGAAGTAGGAGAATTTGTTCATACAATTGGAGATGCGCATATTTATACGAATCATTTTGAACAAGTAGAAAAACAATTGGCACGTGAACCACGTCCGTTCCCGAAACTTACATTAAATCCAGATGTGAAATCTGTGTTTGATTTTGAGATGGAAGATTTAACGATTGAAGGATATGATCCACACCCAGCGATTAAAGCACCGGTTGCAGTGTAATTGTAGAGGAGATGACAAGATGATTGTTTCATTTATGGTCGCAATGGACGAGAATAGAGTAATTGGTAAAGATAATAACTTACCTTGGCGTTTACCGAGTGAATTACAGTATGTAAAGAAAACAACGATGGGTCACCCACTTATTATGGGGAGAAAGAACTATGAAGCAATTGGTAGACCATTGCCTGGAAGACGTAATATTATTGTAACTCGTAATGAAGGGTATCATGTAGAAGGCTGCGAAGTAGCTCATACTGTAGAAGAAGTGTTTGAACTATGTAAAAATGAAGAAGAGATTTTTATTTTTGGCGGAGCGCAAATTTATGATCTCTTTTTACCGTATGTAGACAAGTTATATATAACAAAAATCCACCACGCATTTGAAGGAGACACATTCTTCCCAGAAATGGATATGACAAATTGGAAAGAGATTTTTGTAGAAAAAGGTTTAACGGATGAAAAAAATCCGTATACGTATTATTACCATGTATACGAGAAACAACAATAATAAAAACATAAATTGATGTGAGTATTCGCATCAATTTTTTTTTATTTGTATTTATAAATGTAAGTTTATAGATGGTATTCAATAGTGCTATAATGAAAGGTAGCATGTGAAAAATGCTAAAATTTTCAAAAGTATTAATATAGAAAGAGGAGGAGAATCAGTTGAGAAAAATATGGGGGATTCTTTTTCTTTGCTTAACATTCATGTTAGTTGGATGTGGTAAAGAAGAAAAACCACAAGAAGCGTTTGATACATATGTGAAATCATGGAATAAACAAAAATTTGCAGATATGTACGATCAATTATCAGAAAATGCAAAAAAAGATATTTCCAAGAAAGAGTTTACTGAGAAATATGAAAAAATTTATTCTGGTATTGAAGTGAAAGACTTAAAGGTAGAAACAGGGGAAGTAAAAGAAGATAAAAAAGATGAAGGCCCTGTTCCTTTTAAAGTAAGCATGGATACAGTTGGTGGTAAAATCACTTTTGGTCATGAAGCAAAAATGGTGAAAGAAAAAGATGGAGATAAAGAATCTTGGAAAATAGATTGGACACCTGATTTCATTTTCCCTGGCATGACAAAAGATAGTAAAGTGCGTATGCAAACGACAGAGCCAAAACGTGGTGAAATATACGATCGTAATGGAAAAGGTCTTGCGACGAATGGGAAAGCTTCTGAGATCGGAATCGTTCCAGAAAAATTAGATGAAACTGCACCGCAAACGAAAGAAGCAGTAGCTAAGTTGTTAAATATGTCTGTAGAAGAAATTGATCAAAAACTAACTGCTAAATGGGTAAAACCAGGGTATCTTGTACCAATTGGAATTTTACCTGAAGGGGCAACGCAAAATACGTATATTGATTTACCTGGTGTTGCAACAAAACCTGTAAATGTTCGTACATATCCGTTAGGGGAAGCGGCAGCTCATCTAACTGGTTATATCGGAAAGATAAATGCTGAAGATTTAAAAACGCTACAAAAGAAAGGCTACCAAGCTGATGAGCCAGTTGGTAAAGCTGGATTAGAGCAAGTATTGGAAGAAAAGCTACGCGGTAAAAAAGGTGGCCGTGTCTTTGTAGAAGATGCACAAGGAAAAGAAATTAAAAATTTAGCAAAAACAGAAGCTGTTGATGGAGAAAATGTAACTTTAACTATCGATAGTGCTGTTCAAGAAAAAACGTATAATGAAATGAAGGGCGAAGTTGGTTCAAGTGCGGCAATTAATCCGAAAAGTGGAGAAACAATTGCACTTGTAAGTAGTCCAGCATATGATCCTAATTTAATTGCACGAGGAACATCGAAAGCACAACGTGAAGCTTGGAATAATGATCCGAAAAAACCGATGACGAACCGATTTACACAATTATCGGTACCAGGTTCTGTATTTAAGCCAATTACAGCTGCAATCGGTCTTGAAACGAAAACGATTGATCCAAAAGAAGAATTGAAAATTGAAGGATTGAAATGGACAAAAGATTCTTCTTGGGGCAATTATTACGTAACACGTGTGAAAGATGCAAATCCGATTGATTTGGATAAGGCAATGAAATATTCGGATAATATTTACTTCGCACAAGAAGCTTTAAAAATCGGAAAAGATAAATTTATGAGTGAAGCGAAAAAATTCGGATTCGATGAGAAATTACCAATTGAATATGGATTCCCAGCTTCTAAAATCGCAAATGATGGTATTAAAAATGATATTCAAATGGCAGATACAGGATATGGTCAAGGACAAGTGTTAATGACTCCTCTTCATCTAGCTTTAACATATGCGCCAATTGTAAATGATGGAACAATTCCGTCACCATATATCATTAAAACAGATAAACAACCAAAAGCTTGGAAAGAAAATGTCATTTCAAAAGGAAATCAGGATATATTAAAAACTGCTATGACTAAAGTAATTAATGATCCGGATGGTACAGGGAAAATTGCTAAAATCGATGGTATGACCCTTGCTGGAAAAACAGGTACAGCGGAATTAAAAGTATCTAAAGAGGCCGAAGGAAAAGAACTAGGCTGGTTCGCTGCATTTGATTTAAATGCACCTGATATGGTCATTACAATGATGATTGAAGATGTAAAAGGTAGAGGTGGAAGTAACATTCCAGCTGAAAAAGTGAAACATATTTTTCAAAAATAAAGGTTGATGAAGGACTATCTCCATGAAATATGGAGGTAGTTTTTTATTTAGTTAACATTTTAAATGGAAATATATAATTTATAGATTACAAAACAACTTATTAACTTACGAAAAAAAAGTAGCTATTTTTTATTGACATGAAGCGAGAGATTTTGTATTATACTTACATAAGGTAAGTTATTTACTTTCGAATTATAAATCTCAAATTAAAGATAAAATTAAAGGGAGAGAATACAATGACAAAAGTACTATTTATCACAGCAAATCCAAATTCAGCAGAAGGTTCTTTCGGAATGGCAGTAGGAGAAGCTTTCATCGAAGCTTATAAAAACGAGCATCCACAAGACGAAGTTGTAACAGTTGATTTATTCAATACGACTGTACCAGCAATTGATGCAGATGTATTTGCTGCTTGGGGTAAATTTGCAGCAGGTGAAGGCTTTGAAACTTTAACAGGAGTTCAACAACAAAAAGTTGCAGCAATGAACACAAACTTAGAAACATTTATGCATGCAGATCGTTATGTATTCGTAACTCCAATGTGGAACTTTAGCTATCCACCAGTAGTAAAAGCATACTTAGATAACTTAGCAATCGCAGGTAAAACATTCAAATATACTGAAAATGGTCCAGTTGGCTTATTAGAAGGCAAAAAAGCACTTCACATTCAAGCAACAGGTGGCGTTTATTCTGAAGGAGCATACGCAGCTGTAGACTTCGGTCGTAATCACTTGAAAACAGTATTAGGATTCATCGGTGTAAATGAAACTGAATATATTGCAGTTGAAGGTATGAATGCTAATCCTGAAAAAGCACAAGAAATTAAAGAAGCAGCAATTGCTAACGCACGTGAATTAGCAAAACGTTTCTAATATAGAATACTTAAAAATGTCCAAACACTTGTTGTTTGGACATTTTTTCTTCTTTTTCCTTCGTTTGTCTAGTATAATGAAGGTCGGAATGATAATAGGTGGGGGTTCTGTATGATTCAAACTTTTTTTAAAATCTTTTATTTAATTTTAATTGTAATTGCGATTACACCGAGAATGTGGCGTCTTAAAAAACAAGTAAATACGATGTCACCGCAAGAAAAAGATAATGCTGTGTATAAAACGACAAATTGGTTTGGTAAAAAAATGGTACGTGTTGCTGGTGGGGCAGTAGAAGTAAAAGGGCTTGAAAATGTTCCGAAAGACAAGCCGGTACTAGTTGTAAGTAATCATCAAAGTAATATGGATATTCCTGTTTTACTAGGTTACTTAAATAAACCAATTGGATTCGTTTCAAAGGCAGAGATTAAGAAGTTTCCAGTTGTACCAACTTGGATGGAACTTATGAATTGTGTATTTATGGTTCGTAATGATCGTCGTCAATCTCTTCAAGCGATTAAAGATGGAATTGAACTATTAAAGAATGGACATTCTATCGTAATTTTCCCTGAAGGAACGAGAAGTAAGGGTGGCGAAATTGGAGAGTTTAAAGCTGGTAGTTTTCACCTAGCAGTAAAATCTGGTGTAGCAATCTTACCTGTAGCGTTAGATGGTACATATAAAATGTTTGAAGCGAATGGAAATCGTATGAAACGAGCTCATGCAACAGTAACGATTTCTAAGCCGATTACACCTGAAGAGTATGCGAATATGGATATTAAAGAATTAACGAAGCATACACAGGATGTTATCGCATCACAATTACATAAGTAATAAAAAAGGTTTCAGCTTTCATCAAGCTGAAACCTTTTTTATTACGCTGCAGGTAAGACGTAAAAGAGTACACAGAAGAACATCATTGCACTACCGCCTAAAACGAAGAGGTGCCAAATGGCATGGTTGAAAGGTAGCTTTTCCCAAAGGAAGAAGATTGCCCCGACTGAATATAAAATGCCACCTGCTAAAAGTAGTGAAAAACCATGTCCAGTTAGATTTTCGTAAAGTGGTTTAATAGCAACGATTATGAGCCAGCCCATAATGATGTAACATAAAGTTGATGCTTTTATAAAACGGCGTACAAAGAAAATTTTGAAGACAATACCGCCAATTGCAAGTGTCCATATAATTGCGAGTAACGTCCAACCTAAAGGTCCACGAAGTGTAATGAGTAGAAAAGGAGTATATGTGCCAGCGATTAATAAATAGATGGCTGAGTGATCTAAAATAGTAAATAATTTTTCTACTTTTGGATGGTGAATGCTATGTAGCAACGTTGAAAACAAGTACAGTAAGAACATGCTTACACCATAAACGGTAAATGCAACAACAGCAGATGCAGTACCATGTTTAGACGCATGAATAATTAATATAATTAAGGCAGGGATGCTTAAAATGGCACCGATACCATGTGTTATTGCATTTGCAATTTCTTCTTTCACAAAATGTGTCATTCGTGTCATTTTTTCAGTCATAATGCAAATCCTTTCTACTATCATAAAATAATATGTCATTTCCCTTACCATATCATACACAAGAGCAATAGAAAATGAAATTTGTATAATTGATTATATTTTTGAATTTTTTTGACAAAAGACGATGGATTTGTTGACGTTTTCAAACTTTTTTGACAAAATAAAATTATGCAATAGTAGGACAAGAAATCTACTAATAAAGGGGATGGGGAAATGTTTTCAAATATTGGCTTTCCAGGGTTAATTTTAATCTTAGTAGCTGTACTAATATTATTTGGGCCTAAAAAATTGCCGGAAATCGGAAAGGCTTTAGGGGAAACGTTAAAAGAATTCAAAAAATCAACGAAAGAATTGACTGATGACGCATTTCAAGAGAAGGAAAAGAAAGAAAAAATGTAATGGATTTTCCTCGTAATGGATAAGTAAAGTGTGGTGAACGAGATGGAAGATCGGGAAATGAGTGTAGTAGAACATATCGTTGAGCTTCGCAAACGAGTAATTTATACAGTGTTATCCTTTGTATTATTTTTAATTATTGGATTTACTTTTACGAAGGATATTTATTTTTGGCTTGTAAAAGATTTACCAATGAAATTAACTGTTCTCGGTCCAAGTGATGTATTGTGGATTTTTTTCTCGATTGCTACAGTATTTGCTATCGTTTGTACAATTCCTTTTGCTGCTATACAAATTTGGTTATTTGTAAAACCAGGTTTACATCCAAATGAACAAAAGATGACTGTAATGTATATACCGGTATTGTCTATATTATTTATTGCAGGTTTAAGTTTTGGATATTTTATTGTAATGCCGTTTTTATTTCATTTTTTAACTACGATAGGTAATGAAATGTTTAATACGATGTTTACGACAGAAAAGTATTTTCATTTTGTACTTAATTTAACAGTTCCATTTGCTGTGATTTTTGAATTACCTGTAGTGGTAATGTTTTTAACGAGTATTGGCATACTTACGGCGGAGTTTCTAATAAAAATAAGAAGGTATGCTTACGTAGCATTGATTATCATTGCCTCGTGTATATCACCGCCAGATTTTTTATCTCATAGTTTAGTTGCGGTACCGCTTATTTGTATTTATGAAATTAGTATTGCCTTATCAAAGATTGTTAGTAAGCGAAAAAAGAAAAGGGAAGAAGAAATACAGTCGAAAAGTGCCTCGTTATAAAGGCACTTTTTTAATTATTTGTTATACTATGGCTATAAACGTATACAATATAAAGAAGAAAAAAATAATAGAATCTCCAAAATTTAGACAAACTTTGCACCTTTATAAGTTTATACTGAATGTATTAAGCAATTTACGGATAACGAGATTCCCGTCTCACGTGATAATTAGGACGGGGGATGGATTAGGTGGAGATGAATAGAGAATAAATCTACTAACCATAAGGACTAAAGGGATCATCTAAGGATACTTTTGTATTCAAAGGAGTCTCCACTTTAAACAACGTGTTACAGCGTAAAGTAGAGGAAGTTCAAAATCCAATGAAAAAGAGGATTGATATTGTGATTACGAAAAGTTTTTATTTCACTCATTCAACAGGGGATTGTATTAAAATATTCGAAATCCCTGTCCTACAGGCGCAGCATCCATTATCGTTTCTAATTCAGTCTCGTCTTCAATTATTTATTGCAAAAATTCAAAAACAAAAGCACCCAAGATTTTCGTATTCTTTCCGTGAATATTTACAAAAATGTTTGAAGTGGAATGATTATTTAAATGTATATAAAACAAATACCCTTGAAAAAAACGCATAAATTAGAGCAGGACAGAGTCAGGAATACTCTGTCTTTTTATTTTAGGTATAAAAATATAATTAATTTGATGAAATTTCGTTCGAAATTGTTGAAAGCATTAGGAATGCTAGTATAATAACAAGGAGAGCGTATTGGAAAGGGAAGAAGGATAGTATGCAAAAAATTAAAATTGTAACAGATTCAACGGCAGATTTATCACAAGATGTAATCGAGAAGTATGACATTCATGTTCTACCATTATCAATCTCTGTAAATGGACAAACATATTTAGATCGCGTTGATTTACAACCTGATGAGTTTATTGAAGAAATGATTAAATCAGAGGAACTACCAAAAACATCACAACCAGCTATGGGTACATTTGTAGAAATGTATGACAAGCTAGGTGAAGATGGAAGTGAAGTACTTTCTATCCATATGACAAGTGGAATGAGTGGTACTGTTGCGACTGCAAATAGTGCTGCATCGATGACTGATACAAAAGTAACAGTTGTTGATTCACAATTTATTACACATGCTTTAGCATATCAAGTAATAGAATCTGCAAAAATGGCAAATGAAGGACGCTCACTAGAAGAAATTTTAAAACGTGTAGATGAAGTGAGAAAGAATACTCGTTTATATGTAGTGGTAGATACATTAGAAAACTTAGTGAAGGGTGGACGTATCGGTAAAGGAAAAGCGTTTATCGGTTCGCTACTTAATATAAAGCCAATTGCTAGCCTTGAAGACGGTGTTTATAACCCTGTAACGAAAGTGCGCAGTCAAGGCCAAATTGTAAAAACGTTAGCTAAGTTATTTGAGCAAGATACAGCAGGAAAAGTTGTAAAAGCTGTTGCGATTCCGCATGCAAAAGCAATTCCTTTAGCTGAAAGTATGAAAGCAGCTGTGGAAAAAGTGAGTGGATTTACTCAATCAGAAATTTTCTATACAACGCCTATTATTAGTACTCATACAGGTCCGGGTGCAATTGGATTTATGTATTTAGCAGAGTAATAAAAAAGCTACTTGAAAATATATTTCAAGTAGCTTTTTTATCCCGCATTAACGGACAGTAAGACCCTCACCTCAAAATTCAGCGAAAGCAAAGAAGTTAGGTGTGAGATCAACGGTCCGTAAATGCCCGATTGGTGAAGGCTAATAATCAGTGGGGATGATGAACAACCCCCACTGATTAAAGTTTCACTTTATGTGAATAGAAAGTAAGAAATGAGAAGGGCTATACAGGCGCTCCCGCTAATGATGTAGCGAGTCTGTAAATATTCATTCATAGAAAACACCCTTTATGATTTTCTATATTATATGATGGATATAGAAAATAAGTAGTTACATTACACTTGTAAAGTTTCGATTTTTTCTTGTACTTGTTTTTTATTTGTGTCGCTATTATAAGTAAAAGTTTGGCCTAAAAAGAGTACATGCAGTTGTTCCCACGGTAACATACGTAAATTCCAATTACTTCGAAGTTTTGTTATTGCCTCGCGAGGTGTTTCATCAGCAAGTGCAAAAGCTCCGTAATGCATTGGAATAAAATGTGTCGCGTTTAAATCTAAATAAGCTTGCACTGCTTCTTCAGGGGAAACATGAGATACTTTCATAAACCATTCTGGTTCATAAGCGCCAATTGGCATAAGAGCAATATCAATTAAAAAGCGCTTTCCAATCTCTTTGAAACCCTGGAAATAGCCGCTGTCGCCACAAAAATAAATGGTTTCCAAAGTCGTTTCATTATCAATAATCCATCCACCCCAGTGAGATGTATTCATGTCAAATAAGGATCTTCTCGTCCAGTGCTGAGCAGGTACGAAGTGAAAAGAAACTTCATTAATCGTCGTACTTTCCCACCATTTATATTCTTCTACATGCGTAAATTTCTTACGAGTAAATAATTTTTTTAATCCGATAGGTACAAGATATAGAACATCATCATTTAACTGACGAAGAGTTGAAAAATCTAAATGATCATAATGACCGTGTGAAATAAGGACTATATCAATTTTAGGTAGTTCTTGTATAGTAAGACCTGGTTCAGTAAGCCTCGGAACTAACTTTAATTTATTTGCCCATACTGGATCTGTTAATATATTAAGTCCATTCGTTTGGATAAGAAAAGTAGAATGGCCCACCCATGTGACTGTCGTTTTTTCAACATTGCTTTGCAAAAATGCATTTTGTTTAACAGGTGATTGTTCTACTAAAAAAGAAAAGTCTTTTTTGTTCAGCTTTCGTTCTTTACGCCATCTTAAAAAAGAAAGAATTGATTTTTTTGTACTGACATTATCCATATTTTCATAGCGCTTTGCCATGAACATCACCTCATTTAAAATCGTTGTAGTTGTATTGTACCGAAATGTTGTTAAGGAATACAGTGTATAACATGGATTAATGTTTAATTAATTGTTAAAAAATAGGGAGAGGTATTTACAATTTTAACATTGAGCTTTGTTTTGCGAATACGATTTAGAGAAATAATAGTGAAAAAACATATTTTGTCTAGTAATTCGCTTGAAATTAAGAAGTATCATACGTAAATTCGTACGATTTCGTGAACAAATGCAGTAAACAATTTTCTCGTAGTGTTAACTTTTGTTATGATGAGCATAACCTATTTAAATTTAGGATAGAGAAAAGAGGTTTATAAATGAAGCGTTATCAAAAACTAATTGGTCTTATGGTTGTATTTTGTCTATTTGTACTCGCTGGATGTAGTGGATCAGGCTCAAAGCTTCGTAAACCATTAAATTGGGATTTAGAAACTTTCCAATTCACAAATCAAGATGGAAAACAATTTGGTACAAAAGATTTAAAAGGGAAAGTATGGGTTGCAGATTTTATGTTCACAAACTGTCAAACAGTTTGTCCGCCAATGACTGCTAATATGGCAAAATTACAGAAGATGGCAAAGGAAGAGAAGTTAGACGTTCAGTTTGTCTCGTTTAGTGTAGATCCAGATCTTGATAAACCAGAAAATCTGAAAGCTTTCATTCAAAAGTTTACAGAAGATACTAGTAATTGGAATTTATTGACGGGTTATTCGTTAGAAGATATTACAAAGTTTTCAAAAGATAATTTCCAATCACTTGTAGATAAGCCAGAGAACGGTCAAGTAATACATGGTACATCATTTTATTTAATTGATCAAAATGGAAAAGTAATGAAAAAGTATAGCGGTATTAGTAATACACCGTACGAAGATATAATACGTGATATGAAGCGATTAGTGGATTAAAAATAAGGGTGCGTAGCACCCTTATTTTTTTACATTAGTCTATAGATAAAATGTCATGCTGTTGTGGAAGTTTCGGTGCACGAATTTCTAACACACCATTTTGATAGGAAGCTTTCGCTGCTTTTTTATTAATGGAATAAGGCAATTTAATCATTCTTGCGGCTTCTGAAATAGACCGTTCTCGGCGATAATAGTTATGAGATGTTTGTTCTTCTGCCTCTTCAAGTATTTCTTCTTTTACAGAGACTTTTAAGTATTCGGTTTGTATTTCAATTTGAATTTGCTCTTTTTGTATACCCGGTAGTTCAGCGGTAACAACGAGTTCTTCATCAACTTCATATAAATCTACAGGGAATGTTAATAAACGATTTCCTTTTTGGAAAAAATGATTCAAATCAGCGATTACATTGCGAAGAGGTGTTTGCTCAAAAAAATCATCAATTTGCTTTAAATAATTGCGAACCGGTGGACGAGAAGAATCTTTTTTTTCTTCACTCATGGTATTCCCTCCTAGAAATCAATTTGCAATATCATATGACAAAAGCGGAGAAAGGTGATTGCCTAATTTTCATGTTTTCATAAAAAAATGTTAAAAATGTGAAATGGAGTGATTTTTTTATAGTTTTTGGTCGCCATATTGAGTTGATTATGCTAGTATAAATAGGGTTGATATAGTAGTATAGAAACAGAATGAAAACCGAAAGAGGGTAAGAAGTATGTGTGGTTTTGTAGGATGTTTATGTGAAAACCCTAGAGAGTTTTCAGAAACAGAAAAACATCAATTTGAAAATATGAACACGATGATTTTCCACCGCGGTCCAGATGACGAAGGATATTTTCGTGATGAACATGTACAATTTGGCTTCCGCCGTTTAAGTATCATTGACTTAGAGGCAGGACATCAGCCGCTAACTTATGAAAATGATCGATATGTAATTATTTTTAATGGTGAAATTTACAATTATGTAGAATTACGCGAAATGTTACTTGAAAAAGGTGCGACTTTCGCAACGCAATCTGATACAGAAGTTATCATTGCATTGTATGCACATATGAAAGAAAAATGTGTAGACTATCTTCGTGGTATGTTTGCATTTATGATTTGGGATCGTGAAGAAAAGAAACTTTTCGGTGCACGTGACCACTTTGGTATTAAACCATTATATATCGCGCAACAAGGTGATACTACATTCTTCGCATCTGAGAAGAAAAGTATTATGCATGTAATGGAAGACAAAGGGGTAAACCCAACGTCACTACAACATTACTTTACGTACCAATATGGTCCAGAACCAGAAACATTAACAATTGATGTTAATAAAATTGAGCCTGGTCATTATTTCGTAAAGGAAATCGGTAAAGAGATGGAAATCCATCGCTACTGGAAGCCTTATTTCAATGCTTCAAGCGCAACGAAAGAAGAGCATATCCAAGCAATTCGTGATGTATTATACGATTCAGTAAAAGTACATATGCGAAGTGATGTACCAGTAGGTTCATTCTTATCTGGTGGTATCGATTCATCTATTATCGCTTCTATCGCAAGAGAAATGAATCCGAACCTTTTAACGTTCTCTGTTGGTTTTGAACAACGTGGTTTCAGTGAAGTTGATGTTGCGAAAGAAACTGCTGAGAAATTAGGCGTTAAAAACCATAACGTATTTATTTCAGCGAAAGAATTTATGGATGAGTTCCCAAAAATTATTTGGCATATGGATGATCCTTTAGCAGATCCAGCAGCTGTACCATTGTACTTCGTTGCAAAAGAAGCACGTAAACATGTAACAGTTGTTCTTTCAGGGGAAGGCGCAGACGAGCTATTTGGTGGTTATAACATTTACCGTGAGCCAAACTCACTAAAAATGTTCTCGTACATTCCTAGCCCAGGTAAGAGCGTTCTAAAAGCATTAAGCGGTGCTCTTAAAGAAGGATTTAAAGGAAAGAGCTTCCTAGAGCGTGGATGTACGCCAATTGAGGAGCGCTACTATGGAAACGCGAAAATCTTCCGTGAAGAAGAGAAAGCGGAATTAATGAAGTTCTACAATGAAAGTGTTAACTATATGGATATCACGAAACCATTGTATAACGAGATTAAAGATTATGATGATGTAAGTAAAATGCAGTACATTGACATGTTCACGTGGTTACGTGGTGACATTTTATTAAAAGCTGATAAAATGACAATGGCAAACTCATTAGAACTTCGTGTACCGTTCTTAGATAAAGAAGTATTCGATGTTGCATCTAAAATTCCAACTGAATTAAAGATTGCTAACGGAACTACGAAAGCTATTTTACGTGAAGCAGCACGCGGAATCGTTCCAGATCACGTGTTAGATCGTAAAAAACTTGGATTCCCGGTACCAATTCGTCACTGGTTAAAAGATGAAATGCATGACTGGGCTATAAATATTATAAACGAAAGTAAAACAGATCATTTAATCGACAAACAGTATGTATTAAACTTACTGGAAGCACATTGTGCAGATAAAGGCGATTATAGCCGTAAAATTTGGACTGTACTTGCGTTTATGGTTTGGCACCAAATTTATGTTGAGCATAAATACGATACGAATAAGTTCCACGAAGAAACAAAACGTGCGTATAGCTTAGTTTAATAAGAAAAACCTTAAGACCGCATATGGTCTTAAGGTTTTTTTTCATAAATAGAACGTATTATTGATACAATAATAGTAAAAGGATGGACAACATATGATTGCGTTTGAAAAAGTAACAGTAGAAAATGAAAGCGTTGTTAAAGAAATGTTCCGCTCGCATAATGTAAGTGAGAAACAGGTGCAGTATTGCGTAAAAGTTGATGATACATATATTGGTGTAATAGATTACAGTGTTCAAGAAGAGAGTGTAGTTTTATCTCAATTAATAATTCATTTTGATTATCAAAGTTACGGATATGGAACAAATACGTATTTTACATTTGAAGAGATGATGAAACAAAGAGGTGTGAAAGAGATAAAAGTGTTACAAAAGGAATTAACAGAACAAGCAAAAACTTTCATAGAGAGCTTTGGCTTTAATGAAGAAGATGGAACATACGTGAAGAAAATATAACGATGATTAGTAATGTGCTAAAATAAATATAAGGCAGGTGGATACATGATAATGACTTCTGGTCTTGTATTAATTGGAGGATGTTTTATTTTGGCAGAACTAAGCCATAAGTTCATTCGGAAAAGAGCTAGTAAGAAAAGAAAGCCGTACGAATTACAATATGTACCTGTGTTTTTTATTTTGTTTTGCATGCTTGTTACAGTACAAAATATTACTAATTTCCCGCCACTTTTGAACATTTTTTTAAAGTTCGGTTTGTTATACAGCGGTGTTGGAATGGGTCTTTTATTTATTTTATTTTGCATACGTTATATTCACTATCAATCGTATATATTTATTTTAAATTGGTTAAAGCAAGATGATAGAAACCGCCTTACATAAGGTGGTTTTTTATTTGTAATTGTAACGGAACTTGTACATTTTACATAAAATAGGACGAGTAGCAATGTAAACCTATTACACGAAAGAAAGGAACGAGACAGTGATATGAAACTTGTAATAGACGCAGGTCACGGTGGATATGATTCTGGTGCTGTTGGTAATGGTTTAGTAGAAAAAAACTTAACACTTCAAATAGCGAGACGTGTGCGAGACATTCTATCTGCAAACTACCCAATTACTATTAAAATGACACGTGATAGTGATGTATTTATCTCTTTATCAGAACGTGCTAATATCGCTAATTCTTTTGGAGCAGATTACTTTATCTCATTTCATATAAATAGTGGCGGTGGAACTGGATTTGAAAGTTATATTTATAATGGGTTATCTAACAGTAGCTCCGCATATGCAAAGCAACAAAAAATTCATGCAGCAGTCAATCCTGTATTAACAAAATACGGCCTTCGTGACCGAGGGGCAAAAAAAGCAAATTATGCAGTACTAAGAGAGACTGCAATGGATGCAATTTTAACTGAGACTGCTTTTATTGATACAACGTTTGATGCAAATTTATTGAAAAACCCACAATTTATTGAAGATCTATGTCAAGCATATGTAAACGGAATAGCAGCTATTTTTGGAGTAGCTCCGAATCCAAATCCTCCAAATCCACAACCTCCAAATCCACAACCTCCAAACCCTCAGCCAACACCACAAACGAAGGGAATTGCTTATATACTTGGGAAAAATGTAAATTTAAGAAGTGGCCCATCAACATCATCTTCAGTAATTCGCCAATTAAACTCTCCAGAATCGTATGTCGTATATCAAGAAAGTAACGGATGGTTAGACTTAGGTAACGGACAGTGGGTGTATTATGACCCGTCTTACATTAATTTTGTAAAGACGAGCAATAGTGATGGTAGCGCAATCGGTGTCGCATATATACAAGGAACGAATGTGAATTTAAGAAGTGGTCCATCAACATCTTCTTCAGTAATTCGTAAATTAAATAAACCAGAATCTTATTTAGTATTTATTAATCAAAACAGTTGGTTGAACCTTGGTGGAAATCAGTGGGTGTATAATGATCCATCATATATTAAATATAATCGATATTAGGAAATAAATTTATAATGTAATATGAATGCGTATCTATATATAACATAGATACGCATTTTAAGAACGGCCATTATTTACATACTTATACAGATAGTTTCAAAAAGAAACATTTGAATAACGGATAGAATCTAAATAGTATATATTAAAAAAGTTCTCTGATATACATTGACAATGTATGTAATATACATTAACCTTTAGTTGTTAATGATAATCGATTTCATCTAGGGAGGACATATGTTACATACTAAAAAAATGTTTATGTTCTGCATTATGATACTTATGGTTATAATCGCAGGGTGTAGTAAAGAAGAAAAAAAAGAAAATGATCCATCAGCTAAAGCGAAAGATTCTTATACTGTAAAGCATGCAATGGGGGAAACAACAGTAAATGGTACACCTAAAAAAGTTGTTGTTTTAACAAATGAAGGTGCAGAGGCTCTTCTAGCTGTGGGAGTAACGCCAGTTGGAACTACGAAACCGCGTGCGGGTGATGAATGGTACCCTCATTTAGCGAAAGAGTTAAAAGATACGAAAGTTGTAGGAACTGAGCGTGATATTAATTTAGAGGCAGTAATGAAGCTTAAGCCGGATTTAATTATCGGGAATAAAATGCGTCATGAAAAAATATATGAACAATTGAAAGAAATCGCGCCAACTGTATACGCTGAAACATTGCGTGGAGATTGGAAGGAAAACTTTACGCTCTATACAAAGGCTGTAAATAAAGAAAAAGAAGGTCAAAAGGCAATTGAAGATTATAAAAAGCGTATTGAAGGAATGAAAGAGAAGCTAGGAGATAAATTAAGCTCTAAAGTTTCTATTATTCGCTTCGTTCCAGGTGATGTTCGTATATATCAAAAGAACTCATTCTCAGGTGTTGTTTTAAACGATATTGGATTTAAACGACCACCATTACAAGATAAAGATGAATTTGCGATAAAAGGAATTACAAAAGAACAAATTCCAAATATGGACGGGGACTACTTATTCTATTTCACATCTGATAAAGATGGCGATAAGAAGAATGAAGGAAACACGTTAGCAAAAGAATGGACAGAAGACCCACTCTTTAAGCAGCTACAAGCCTCTAAAAATAATAAAGTATTCCAAGTAGATGAAGTAATTTGGAATACAGCAGGCGGTATTAAAGCAGCAAACCTAATGCTAGATGATATTGAAAAATATTTTCTGAAATAAAGTTGAACCAATCAGGCGATTACGGGCCGTTATCTCCCACCTAACCTTGAGGTGAGAGTTTTACTGCCCGTCAATAGCGGGATAAATGAATGGCTGAGTGCATCACTTTAAATAGGTGATGCATTTTTTATTTATATAAATACAGAAAATTCCTTTTTTTCAGTCGTTTTAAGTTGTACAATAAAATCAATCACGTAATAAAGGAGTGGGAAGGAATGAAAGCTACTCATAAAGATTGGATTTTGTTTAATGGGAGAATTGTAAATACGAAGAAAGAACAGCCGATGGTTGCATTAGAAGAGCGAGGTTTCCAATTTGGTGATGGTATATATGAGGTATTCAGACTATACGATGGGAAGCCACATTTATTAGATTTACATTTGGAGCGTTTTTTTAAATCAATGGAAGAAATTAAACTCATTGCACCATTTACAAAGGAAGAGTTAGTAGAAGAGCTACATCAAATGATTGAAAAAAATCAATTTCAAGAAGATGGTAATGTATATTTACAAATATCAAGAGGTGCTCAAGCAAGAAACCATGTATATGAAAAAGACCTTCAACCAACGTATTTTGCAAATATTGTTTCGTTCCCAAGACCAGTCGCTACGATGGAAGTCGGTATAAAAGTAACGATAGAGGAGGATATAAGATGGAAATTTTGTCATATAAAATCATTAAATCTACTTCCTAATATCATGATTAAAAATAAAATAAATGAACAAGGATATCAAGAAGCGATTTTAGTGCGAGATGGAGTTGTAACAGAGGGATGTCATTCTAATTTTTTCATAGTAAAAAATGATAAACTGATTACACATCCAGCTGATCACTTTATTTTGCATGGTATTACTCGCTATTATGTTATAACATTAGCGAAAGAGTTACATATCGAAGTAGAAGAACGAGAATTTTCATTACAAGAGGTATATGAGGCGGATGAGTGCTTTTTTACAGCGACACCACTCGAAATATTCCCGGTTGTTCAAATTGGCGATGAACAGTTTGCTAGCGGCGAAAGAGGACCAATTACGAAAAAACTACAATCTGCATATGAAGAAAGTATTAGTTTGTTTAAAGTGACAAATTAATAATGAAGAAAAAAGCTGGTATTCCCCCAGCTTTTTTTCATGATATAATTCAAACATAGGACAGGTTTTGAAAACGCTGTAAAAGGGGATTTAATGTATGAATTATGAAGCTTTTAAAGAGGTAATCCACGGAAGAAGAAGTGTTAGAAAGTTTACAGAACAAGAAGTATCTACTAGTGATATAAAAGAAATTATTGATTGCGCTCGTTATGCACCGAGTGATACGAACTCGCAAACGTGGGAGTTCTTAGTCATTATGAATCGAGAGAAAATTAAAGAAATTGAACAAATGACTTGGGATGCATTACATAAACTTGCGGCAAAAGCAGCAGAAAATGGAGAAGAGAAAGCAGGGAAATTACTTACACGTTCTTTCGGGCCATATGCAACAGCTTTCTCTGAGGCACCAGTATTAATCGTATGTTTGGCAACACCTTATGAATCAAAGTTTCGTGAAAAGATATTTGATCCAATTGCCTTCGTTCCGGATGCAGTGTGGGAAGAGGAAGGAATTAAGAGTAGCTGTTTAGCGGCACAAAACTTAATGCTGGCTGCACATGCGAAGGGTCTTGGTACGTGTCCAATGACAGGGCCTGTATTGTTAGCTCAAAAAGAACTAAGACAATATTTCCAAATTGAGACCGAAAAACAAATAAATATGGTTATTTCACTCGGTTATCCGAAAGATAAACCGAAGAAACTTCCAAGAAAAGAAGTAGATGAGATTACAACGTTTATTTTTTAATCACCATATAGAAAAGACATTGAAATAACAATGTCTTTTTATTTTGGATAGGTATGTTATTAATTTGTTGGGCTAAAATGATAAATAAGATAAAATTACTATTTATTTCATTAAAAAAATTAATGTTCTATTAAGGAAAGTATGGTACAGTAATCGTGAGCAAGCTACTAGTATTTGTTCATGAAAGTGTTAAAAATAGTTTTAAAATTACAAAGTTATTTTTGTATAATAAATTATAATGAAATTACAGGGGGGATGAATTTTGAAGAAATTCATAATCGCTGGATTGTCTGTATTGTTATTAGTAGGCTGTGGTGCTCCAAAGGAAAAAGAGGATGCACAGTCAAATCAGGAAGAACAAGTTGTAAATGCGAGTGAGGAGAGTATGGTTGTATTTCCTGAAGGGGCAGTACCAATTGGAGAAGGGATAGTAAAAGTCATTACACCAGATGGTACTTCTGAAAACGGCAACACACCGACTGTATTTATCAAAAAAGATACTTTAATTCAGCAAGTTGAATTAGAACTTTCTAATTTTCAAAACGATAAAGAAACATTCGTATTTGTAGATCAAATATTTGCTGATAAACATCAAGTAACTAGTACAACACAGACAACAGTACAATTAAAAGAAAAGACACTTGAGACAGGTAGTCATACGATTACTGCAGCTCAGTTTGAAAATAATGACCCAAAAGGAAAAGTCATTAGCTTTAATCAAGCGACGTTTGAAACGAAGCCAGCATCTTAATTATGGATAAAAAGTACATTACTTAAAGTAGTAGTGTACTTTTTAATTTGGATATAAATGGGTTGTTGAGAATAATTTGTTTCACTTTCTAGTACGTATGAATAGTAAGAAATTACTCTTTATTACTAAGAAAGAGTAAGAGGTTGAAGGTGTGCAGCGATTTGTTCGTATTATCTTGCTTAGTATGATAATTTCGATAATCTGGTTTACTTTACACGAGGTGGTTGAAGTTACACTCAATTATCAAATCCATGACATGCTAATAGGAACAGTATGTTTTGTCATAGTATATCTGTTTTATGATAAACTTAGATTAAGTTAAGTTTTGCAAGAAAAATGTAGGTATTTCATTTGAAATGTCGAATAGTACATACGATGTCGTAATAACAAATTTTCTATTGTTTATTGTGAAACAGGAGAAGGAGAGATAGTAGTTATGAAACGAGCTCTTATTAATATCGATTATACATATGATTTTGTAGCTGAAAAAGGTGCTTTAACTTGCGGGAAACCAGGTCAAGAAATTGAGAAGGAACTTGTACATATAACGAAGCAATATATTGAAAATGGAGATTATGTAGTGTTTGCAATCGACAAACATGAAGAAAATGATGAATATCATCCAGAAGTAAAGTTGTTCCCTCCTCATAATATAGCAGGTACAAATGGAAGAGACTTATTCGGTGAATTACAAGATGTATACGAAAAATATAAAAATGATGCGAATGTATATTATATGGATAAAACGCGATACAGTGCATTTGCTGGAACAGATCTAGAGATGAAGTTGAGAGAACGAGGAATAGAAGAAGTTCATCTTGTAGGGGTGTGCACTGATATTTGTGTTCTTCATACAGCAGTAGATGCTTATAATAAAGGATTTAAAATTGTTGTATATGAAAAGGCAGTTGCATCTTTTAATGCGCAAGGACATGAATATGCACTTGGACATTTTAAATCTTGTTTACATGCAGAAGTGAAGTGAAAAAGAGGCCTTTGAAAAGGCCTCTTTTTACGTTTAAATTGAGACGACATTTTGCTCAATTAGTTTTTTTATGAACGGGCTAATGTTTTCTGGTAGCCCATTTAAATCAAAAAATTGTACATGTAATGATTCAACTCCGTCAGCTTTTAGCAAGCCACCTTTAATGTCTTTGCAAAGGTAAGCGATTGTTATAGGATAAAATTCATCTCCGTTCGCTAATTTCACAAAAAACTCTTTACCTGAAAATACACTTACTAACTGAAGTATACCAATTTCAATACCTGTTTCTTCAAGTACTTCTCGTCTTCCGGCTTCTTCTGTGGATTCACCAAGTTCCACAAAACCTCCAGGAACACCCCACATGCCATTTCGTCTTTGTTGTAGTAATATTTGTCCTTGGTCATTTAAAACAGCTACAGCAACTCCTGCTAAATTGAGTGGTCTTGATCCAACAATTTCTCTTAGTTCTTCGATATACCCCATTAATTGTAACCTCCGTGAAAAAAGTATCAAATGAATGATTCGGTGTTATGTGAATGTATTCCTTTAAATGAGGTAAGTATTACAAAGTTGTTTATAAAAATTTCTATTGTAATCTCCCTTTAGATTATTAAAAAGGGTATATTTATAGTAAATAGAAAAGGGCATCAGAAGTTGAAAGATTAATGAAAGGGTTATATTGTTGAAGATGTACTAGGGATACAAATACATAGTTAAGAAAGTAAAATGAAAGGTCAGGGGAAAAGTTACGAAAGAAAATTTTGAGATAATTAATAAGGAATTATAATAGATTAGCTCTACATGAAAATTTAAAAAATAAGGAAGTGGATAGATGAGTATATTAGCGTATACGGAGGAGTTTTTTAATTATGTAAGGGAGTTTTTACTATTAAGATTTTTACTATTTGCTTTAGTTCTTATCATTATTTCGTTTGTTATTAATCGCATTATTGATTGGTTTTTTAGAAAGTCCAGCTTTTTTGATGAAGAGGTAGAGCAGACGATTCAAAGTGTCATTCGATCTATTTTTAGATATATCATTATCATCAGTCTAATCATTTATTTAATTAGTCAGTTTGTAGATATAAAAAGTATCATTGCAGGTGCAGGGATAGCGGGAGTTGTCATTGGTTTTGCTGCGCAACAGATGCTAAAAGATGTCATATTAGGCTTTGCGAGATTAGCGGACAAAGAGTTTCGCGTTGGCGATTTTGTTACTTTTAATGGAACAAATTCAGGAACTATTGAGGAAATTAGTATTCGTTTTATGCAAATACGTGAATGGTCAGGAAAACTACTTACCATACCACATGGAGAGATTAGAACGATACAAAATTTTAATAAAGGGTGGATGCGAGTAATTGAACGCATCACGGTAAGTTATCAGGAAGACCCTACAAGAGTTAAGGAATTGTTAGAAGACGTATGTGTGATATGCAATGAAAATTTGGAACAAAGTTTGTATAGAGTAGAGGATGAGGCTGTTGAACCATTTAAATATGTTGGTGTTACAGACTTAAATCCTAACCTTAAATATGTTGGATATGAATTTTGTATTACAGGTTTAATTAAACCAGAAGATTATTTTGAAACTTCTAGACAAGTAAGGTTTGCATTAATGGCTATGTTCCATAAACATCAAGTGCAAATGCCAGCAGCGAATATGTTCGTTACTACTGAAAGTTTGCAGCATATCCGTGGAGAACAATTTTTGTCAGACAATTAAATAAAGCTTTACATTTAGAATTCTGATTTATAGATGTAGATGAGTCTTAGAGGGTTTAAAAGTAACTTCATTACTTGGCGTTGTTCAGTTTAAGAATTACGCGGTCAAAATTTAAAGGGAAAATAAAAAATGATTGATAAATAAAAAGAGCTGAAGGAATTCAGCTCTTTTTATTTGTAGAATTTAGAAATTTCTTAATGTTATAATGATAGTTGGTGATGAGAATGAACTTTGAAGAAAAAGAGATACATCGTTTAGAAGCATTAAAAGAAATTGCGGAATTGTTAAATGAAGCAACGAATTTACAGGACATGTTAGAAAAAGTTTTACATACATTGTTACAAGTTATGAATTTACAAACAGGGTGGATATTTTTTATTGATGAAAGTGGAAAGCACCGTATGCTTGTAGACGAAAACTTACCACCAGCTCTTACGTGGCAAGAGAAGAAGCCGATGTGTGAAGGAGACTGTTGGTGTGTAGAGCGTTTTGTGAATGGCAGATTAGAAAAAGCGACAAATATTATTGAATGTAAGCGAATAGAAGATGCGATTGAATGTAATTGGGGTGAAACAGAAGATGTTACACATCATGCGACAATTCCGCTTAGGTCCGGATCAGAGAAATTTGGTCTATTAAATGTGGCTGCACCTCATAAGACTCATTTTTCTGAGGAAGAGTTAGCGTTATTAGAAGCGATTGCATTTCAAATTGGAACGACAATACAACGTATTCAATTAGTGGAGAAAGAACGTAAATATGTAGTGGTAGCGGAAAGAAATCGATTGGCTCGTGATTTACATGATTCAGTAAAACAATTGTTATTTTCTATTATGCTAACAGCGAAAGGCACTCTGAATATGACGCAAGATAGAGGTCTGCAAGAGATGTTAAGTTATATTGGAGAATTATCACAAGAAGCATTACAAGAGATGACGCTATTAATTTGGCAATTAAGACCTGAAGGATTAGAGAAGGGATTAGCAGAAGCAATTCAAAATTACGGGAAGTTATTAGGAGTTCAAGTGGAAGTTCGAATTGATGGGATGGTTTCAATTGGGGATGAAATAGAAGAAGTTTTATGGCGTATTAGCCAAGAGGCGCTACATAATTGTAAAAAGCATGCTTCGTGTGAAAAGGTACATGTTCTTTTAAAAATAGAAAATAACCAGTTACATTTTTACATAGAAGACAATGGAATAGGATTTATACAAGAACAAGTAAGGGGATCAGCACTTGGTCTGAAAAGTATGAAGGAACGTATTCAGTTAATGAAGGGATCGTTTCAAATTACAACAGAGCTAAAAAAGGGTACAAAAATAGAAATTCAATTGCCGATTTGAAGGGGAGAATAAGGTTGAAGATTAAACTGCTACTAGTTGAGGATCATCATATCGTTCGAAGAGGACTTGTATTCTTCTTGAAAACGAGAGAAGAATTTGAAATTATTGGGGAAGCGGAAAATGGCGAAAAGGCATTACATTTCGTGCAAAAAGAAAAACCGGATGTCGTGCTAATGGATGTATCGATGCCGAAAATGGATGGAATTGAGGCAACAAAACGTATAAAGCAATACGATGAGACGATAAAGGTACTTATATTAAGTAGTTTTTCAGAGCAAGATTATGTTATACCAGCACTTGAAGCTGGAGCAGACGGTTATCAATTAAAAGAAGTACAACCTGAGCAACTTGTCGCTTCTATTATTGCAGTACATCAAGGAAATGCGAATTTTCACCCGAAAGTAACACCTGCATTAATGGGGCGTTCCGCAGTAAAGAAGGAAATAGAAAATCCTTTTTCAATGTTAACGAAAAGAGAGCAAGAGGTACTTCGCGAAATTGCGAAAGGAAGAAGCAACAAGGAAATTGCAGCAGAGCTTCACATTACAGAACAAACTGTGAAAACGCACGTTTCAAACGTTTTAGCTAAATTGGAAGTAGATGATCGTACACAAGCTGCATTATATGCGGTGAAGTATGGGGGAAACTAGTTATAAGTGTGTCATATGTTAAGGTAACATTTATAGGAACAAATAAATAATAGTATGATACCGAATAAAGGTTTTTCTTCTTTCAATAATTAGGTACAATATAGCTACAATGGAAGGGGAAGATATGCTATGCCTGGAACAAGAAGTGGGATTGGAAAAATTCAGGCTTCGTTAAACGGTTTGTCACCGAAATTGCGAAGTATTGCCGAACATATTTTGAAACATCCACAAGATGTTGTACATAAATCTATTACTGAATTAGCAGAAGTTACGAATAGTTCCGAAGCTACGATATTCCGCTTATGTAAACACCTTGGTTTGCAAGGGTTTCAAGATTTGAAAATTACATTAGCTCGTGAAATTGTACATACACCGATGCAAAATATTCATGAAGAAGTATCAGCAGAAGATAGTATGGTAACAGTTGCTAAAAAAGTTTTTCATTCGCATATTACAGGACTGCAAGATACATTACATTTGTTAAATGACACCGCACTTGAGAAAGCTGTACGAGCTTTGCAAGAAGCGAACCGAATTGAGTTTTACGGAAATGGTGGCTCTGGAATTATTGCGATGGATGCATATCATAAATTTATGAGAACGGGTATTTCTTGTATTGCTCATACAGATTCTCATTTTCAAATTATGGGTGCTGGTTTACTTACAAAAGAAGCAGTAATCATTGCAATTTCTCATTCTGGTAGTAATAAAGGATTATTGGAAGCGTTAGAAGTAGCAAAAGCAAGAGGAGCTTGCATTATTGCAATTACGAGCTATCAGAAATCAGCACTAAGTCAACTTGCTGATATAACACTTTATACTTCAACACGTGAAACAGAATTTCGTACGGAAGCAAGTTCATCACGCTTAGCGCAGCTAAGTTTATTAGATACTTTGTATGTAGGATTGTCGTTGCAACGACAAGAGGAAACACTACAAAATTTACAAAGTATACGTGAAACAATTTCGATGAAGCGAATATAAAAAAGCTCTTACAAATGAAGAGCTTTTTTTATATTGGTGGATCGTTTGATTATATAATCTCTAAATGTAGTTGATTTATTTTCCTGTAGAAAAATGCGACCTACTTATATTCATAAACTCTCATCTTTAATTCAGTTAAGAAATCGATTTATGCAATAATTCAAACATTGTTCATAATTTCACAATTTGCTTATGAAATGTCATGTTATGATGAACGTGTAATGATGATTGAACATTTAAATTTGGCGCAATAATTAGCCAAAATAGTGAGGACAGTAGTTGTGAGATGAACTCATTAAAACTCTAAAACACTAAAGGGGAGATCACATATGAAAGCAGTAGTGGTTAATAAAAACAGCAAAGCGAACATCGAGGTTATTGAAAAAGAATTACGTCCGTTACATTCAGGTGAAGCGTTAGTAGATGTAGAGTACTGTGGGGTTTGCCACACTGATTTACACGTTGCGAATCATGATTTTGGTAACACGGATGGCCGCATCCTTGGTCATGAAGGTGTAGGTATTGTTACTAAACTTGCTGATGATGTAACTTCACTTAAAGTTGGTGACCGTGTAAGTATTGCATGGATGTTCCAATCTTGTGGACGTTGTGAATATTGCGTAACTGGTAGAGAGACATTCTGTCGTGAAGTTAAAAATGCTGGTTATTCAGTAGATGGTGGTATGGCTGAACAATGTATCGTTACAGCTGATTATGCAGTGAAAGTACCAGAAGGATTAGATCCTGCTCAAGCATCATCAATTACATGTGCAGGCGTAACTACATATAAAGCTATTAAAGTATCAGATATTAAACCTGGTCAACCTATCGTCATCTATGGTTGTGGTGGATTAGGTAACTTAGCTATCCAATATGCTAAAAACGTATTTGGTGCAAAGGTAATTGCAGTAGATATTAATGATGATAAATTAGCCTTAGCAAAAGAGGTTGGTGCTGATATGACTATCAATCCAATTTCTCAAGGTCCTGCTGATAAGATAGTGCAAGATGAGTTTGGTGGTGCTTATGCTGCTGTAGTAACAGCCGTTTCTAAAGTAGCATTCAACTCAGCGGTTGATGCAGTACGTGCCTGTGGTAAAGTAGTTGCGGTAGGGTTACCAGTAGAAACTATGGATTTAAACATTCCACGACTTGTACTAGACGGAATTGAAGTAGTTGGCTCTCTAGTAGGTACTCGTAAGGATCTCGAAGAGGCATTTATGTTCGGTGCAGAAGGAAAAGTAGTACCGGTTGTTCAAACGTGTTCTCTAGATAAAGTACAAAATGTATTCGAAGAAATGGAACAAGGTAAAATTCAAGGGCGTATGGTAATCGATTTTAAACAGAATAGTTGTGATTGTAAATAATTCATTTTAAATATAAAAAGCATGAGTCTAGCAAAGGTCATGTAAAAAAGTTAGACGGCATAAAAAAGATGATTCCTGTATTCAATAGGGATCATCTTCTTTATATTCTACTAATATCAATGCCAATTCATACTTGATTGAGGAGATATGATTAAAAGTTCACTTTATTTGCAAACGAAAAAGAATCTTTATTTTTAACAAACTTTTTATGATCTGGAACGTTTTGAGTTGCTACAACTTGCGAATCTCTTGCTTTCAGTGCATCTTGAATCCCGATTGTCATAAGCTTAATAAATAGAATCGTAATAAAGAATGAAGCGAGAGTATAAAAAATAATCCACCATGAAAGATTCATTTCATTACGATTTAATCCAATAAGGCCTGCCCAATCATTAGATATAGAAACAGGTCTGAGCACTCCGTCATAGAGTTCACGCATTTGTATCCCGCCAATTACAATGTTAAGCAACGCTAAATGGATAACGAGTATGAGTGTTTGGACGATATGTTCCATGAATAACACAAATAAGCGGTCAAGTAATAAGACTCGTAAGTGTTTTTTGATAATATGAAAACGGCTAGCACCCAGTAATTGTGAACTTAAGATGTAATCTCGTTTCATAAATTCATCCACCTCTGAGGATATATATAAAGAAAGTGTAGGCAGAGCGACGAAAATAAGTACGAGTACTTGATAAAACGTAAATGAAATATTTGGATCTAACCCATCGGCATTTGATGTGATTACAATATTAACGGGCGTGATGAGTATGAATGCGATAAATAGAGTTGGAATATAATAAAAAACTTCTGAGCATGCCTGGAAAAATCTCTTGAGTTTTGGAGCGTATAAACTTAAGAGGATTCCTATACATGTTCCGCATAAAATTCGAAAGAAGCTAATTGCCACGGCTAATAAAATAGTGAATTTTGCTCCTTCTACAATTTGTAAGAAAACAGACTCTCCAAAACGATCAGATCCAAAAGGCGGTATTAACGATGGTGGAAAGGGGGCCTTTCCAAGTAATTCGTTATTGCCATTGTAAAGTAACTGAGGAGGTTTTGGGATGTTATCTTTAAAGAACCAACTATAAATAAAACTAGCTGAAATAAGTATGAATAAATAAGTAAAGCCGATTAAAAAGCGTTTTGATTTCCAAATAGATTTCATAATGTTGCTCCTTTCAATTGATTTTGCCATCTATTCATCATGAATGAGATTATTTGAAAAATGGTATAAAACGGTAAAATAATCATAACAAGTATGATAAATGCAGCTGGTGGTGAAATAAACGCCTTATTAAATAAAAATTGAATAATACCTTGCATATTAAAAACAAATTCTAAAATGAATAAGTTAGACAGTAAGAAAACAAAAATCGTTTTTAAATGATGGAAGAAGTGGATAGATATATTTTTGAATAAATGAATGCATAGTATATAACTTGATGAAAGGCCTTTTCCATATGCAACCTCTACGTAATGTTTTCCATGTTCTTCTTTTATGTATAACACCATCATCCGAAACATTTGTAATGTAGGTAAGACAGCTAAAGATAAAATAGGGAGTAAATAAGCTCGATTTTCATTAAAAGAAATAATGGTGACAGGAGATTCCCCGAATTTCTGAAGTACCCATATGAAAAATATTTGCAAACAAATCATCATCATCATATCAGGGACAGCTTCTAATATGAACACAATTCGGTTTATCCATTTTTTTATATAATCTTTTGCTAAAAAATAAAAAAATGCCATGCTAGAAGATAGAAAGAGCGCAAGTAAAAAGGCTAAAAATAATACAGTAAATGAATATAGGTAAGGTTCTAAAACAGTTGGGAATAATGGTGTTTTTTTGAAACTACCAAATTTCGGGTCTGAGCCGATAACCACTAATGATTCAGGGGAGAAAACCTCTTTTAACATAGTAACGATCTGATTAAAAAAATATATTGGTTGAAAGGTAAATCCTTGTTGAGTGATAAATAAATAAGGTAAATTTAATAATAGTAAGAGTGATAAAAGAATTGATGAAAGCTTAATTGTGAATTGAGTTATTGTATGTAACATTAAATCCCTCCGACATCTTTTTACAACATTATACAATAAATCCTAATTTATTGTTTTATTTTTCTGAAAAATAAGAATTTTTTTGGGTTTAATAATTATAATACGTAATATACATTTATATGGTAAAAATGTTATATTAAGGAACCGGTCCCTATGTCCATCAAGCAAAATGTGCAGTATTTCCATTTTCGAGGCATTTACTTTTCTTCAGTTGATGGGCATTTGGTGCTATTCCATTGCGATCAAGTTAATAGAACTAAGTTTTCTTAAAATAAAAACCACCGAAATATAGAAGTGATTTTGAACGTAAGGAATTTGTAAGGAAGGAGTAAGAAAAAAGAGATTTTCAATATGTATGATCAAAATATAGAGAAGAACGGGGGGGGAGTAGTTACTATCTATTTATATAAAAACAAATTAATTAATAAAACGCTATGGAAGAAAAGAAGAAATTATAGAAGTTAACAGATATCTGAAGAAGAGGGATTAATCATTTATTAGGTCAGAGGGTTGTTTGAAGAAATAATTGGTGTATAGATGATTGCAAATTCAGTATTGACTTTTATCATTGGGAGGGTTGATAGCTGTGTGATTAGCATATGAGATACCTATCAACCATCAATACAATTTAAATAAGAGGAGAGGAATGCTTTATGAAAAAACGCAGTAAAATTACATGTGCCAGTCTAGCACTTTTAATAGGTGGAAGTTCCCTGTTATACATAACATCAAACTCAATTGTAAAAGCAGAATCTACGCAAAATGTATCTAGTTCGTTACAAACAAGTACTCAAAGCGATCGTACTTCCGTTAAGAACGCAATACGGGATGCACTACAACTTGGATACCCGGGAATACTCGCTAACATTTCTAAGGGTGGTAAAACTTGGAGTTATGCCGCTGGGATAGCGGATGTGAGAACCAAGAAAACAATGAAAGCAGATTTTCGCTTTCGTATTGGCAGTGTGACGAAAACGTTCATTGCAACAGTTCTACTTCAATTATCTGGAGAGAATCGTTTGAATTTAGACGACTCCATTGAAAAATGGTTGCCTGGTGTCATTCAAGGAAACGGATATGATGGTAACCAGATTACGATCCGGCAAATATTGAATCATACAAGTGGTATTGCTGACTATATGAATTCAAAAGACTTCGATATTATGGATACAAAAAAATCGTATACGGCTGAAGAATTTGTAAAGATGGGGATTTCACTTCCCCCAGAATTTGCCCCAGGAAAGGGTTGGTCTTATTCAAACACAGGATACGTATTACTGGGGATCCTTATTGAAAAAGTAACTGGCAACAGCTATGCGGAAGAGATTGAAAATCGGATTATTGAACCGCTTGATTTGTCAAATACATTTCTACCTGGTAATTCAAGCGTAATTCCAGGCACGAAGCATGCCCGTGGCTATATCCAACTAGACGGAGCAAGTGAGCTAAAAGACGTTACGTATATTAACCCAGGTAGCTCGGATGGGGATATGATTTCTACTGCTGACGATTTAAATAAATTCTTTTCATACTTACTCAGTGGTAAATTGCTGAAGGAACAGCAGCTAAATCAAATGCTTACTACAGTTCCCACAGATAGAGAAGGAACGGGATATGGTCTTGGAATCGTTGAATTTAAGCTTCCGAATGGTGTCTCGGTATGGGGACATAGAGGTAGCGTTCTAGGGTTTTCCACTTTTGTTGGTGGAACACTTGGAGGCAAACATACATTGGCCGTCAATTTGAACAGCTTTAACTTTAGTAATCCTGATCCTTTTAAAAGTATTTTACTTGCTGAATTTAGGAAGTAGGCAAAAAGGCGAAATGGATAAGTTTTGTCATAGGTTTATAGTTTAAAATATATCATTTTGGTGCAAAAAACAACTTGCTCTAAAAAATTTAATACTCGTAATTAAGTATAAAAGAACGCTATCGTTTTAAGAAAATATTTCAGGAGGGTTTTATGAAAAAGAAAATGATTACTGCATTTGGTGTTTCTGCTATAATACTGACTAATTTTGTAGGAAGTACTTATGCAGACTCGAAAACAGGAGTTTCTGTTACAGCTCCCTACAATAAAAATCAAATAGCGGAATGGTTAGAAATGCACGCGAAGCCTTTAAGAACAACGAATCCAAATTCACCTTTTAATGATTTAAAACCACTTAAGAATATGGTAGGTTCAGCTTCAATTGTAGGTTTAGGTGAAGCTACGCATGGGGCTCATGAAGTTTTTACGATGAAAAACCGTATTGTGAATTATTTAGTATCTGAAAAGGGCTTTACCAACCTAGTTTTAGAAGAGGGGTGGGACAGAGCTTTAGAACTTGATCGATATGTTCTTACTGGTGAGGGAAATCCAAGCCAACATCTATCACCTGTATTTAAGACGAAAGAAATGTTAGATTTACTTGATTGGATTCGGCAATATAATGCTAATCCAAAACATAAATCTAAAATGCGTATCATCGGGATGGACATTCAATCAGTAAACGAGAATGTTTATAATAATATAATAGAATATATTAAAAGAACCAATTCAAAACTTGTGCCGAGGATAGAAGAGAAGATAAAAGGTCTTATTCCTGTAACAAAGGATATGAATACTTTTGAAAGCCTTACGAAAGAAGAAAAAGAAAAGTATATTTCAGATGCTAAACAAATTAGTGCTTTATTAGAGGGAAATAAAAGTTATTTAAATGGGAAATCTAAAGAGTTCGCATGGATAAAACAAAATGCTCGTATTATTGAACAGTTTACTACAATGTTAACGTCACCTCCTGATAAACCATCTGATTTATATTTGAAACATGATATCGCAATGTATGAAAATGCGAAGTGGACTGAAGAACATTTAGGAAAAACTATTGTATGGGGGCATAATGGCCACGTTTCGAAAACAAATATGCTTCCTTTTGTATACCCTAAAGTAGCTGGGCAGTATTTAGCAGAGTATTATGGAAAACGGTACGTATCTATTGGAACATCAGTTTATGAAGGACAATACAATGTCAAGAATAGCGATGGTGAATTTGGCCCATATGGAATATTAAAATCGGATGATCCAAACAGTTATAACTACATCTTTGGACAAGTTAAAAAAGATCGATTTTTTATTGATTTACGTAAGGCAAACGGCGTGACAAAAACTTGGTTAAACGAACAACATCCAATTTTCGCTGGAGTAACTACCGAAGGGCCTGATATACCAAAAACAGTTGATATATCATTAGGTAAAGCGTTTGATATACTTGTTCAAATTCAAAAAGTGAGTCCATCTCAACTACATCAATAAATTTAGAATAATGTACCTTAATGAAGTGTAGTGTTAAGTGTCAATAGAGTTGTTTGAATATGTCAGTTAGGTTATTTTCATTAAAGAATTATTAAATGGAATAAATGTTTTTAAATTAGAGACGATGTGGGATAGAAGCACAGTATCATCAAGTTAACAAAATAAAATTCTACCTAAAATGAAAAAATACGCTATTCTTTCTATAGAATCATAGGTGGTCTGGCCCCATTTGGTGAGACAAAGAAAAAACACCTAGATAACATGTTTCCTATAAGCTATAGGTGACATATTATCTAATTTTCTCTGAATCCGTTCATTATTATAGTAGTGGATGTATTCATCCACAGTTTGTATTATACTAGCATTATTCGATTGTTTTATATTTTGCGCATAGAATCCTTCGGATTTCAAATGAGAATGAAAGGATTCTATGAGGGCATTATCATGGCAGTTTCCTGTACGAGACATGCTTGTGATAATGCCTTTTTCTTTGGCATATGTTTGAAATTGTTTTGATGTATACACCTTTCCTTGATCCGAATGTAAAATCGTATCAATCACATTTCGCTTTTTTAAAGCCTCTTTTAGAGTATCTAATACAAGAGAAACATCCTGTGTCTCAGCTATTTTATAACTTACAATTTCATTGTTAAACCCATCTATAATAGATGAAAAATAAAGAGTCTTATTGCCGAACATCAAATATGTGATATCAGTGAACCATTTTTCATTAGGCTTGGTAGCTTTAAATCTCCGTTGTATTCTATTTTTAGCTACCACTGGTTCATGACCGAGTACAAATATCTTTTTCTTTTTTCTAACCCGAGATAATACGTTGTATTTTCTCATGATACGTAATACTTTTTTATGATTCATTACGATGTTAAATTGATCACGTAGACAAGCTGTAACCCGACGATATCCATACCGATATTTATGATGTTGACATATTTCTATTACGGTTTTTTCTTCATGGTTAGTTACTGTTTTCTCCTGCTTTTTCCAACGATAATAAGTAGCACGTGAAATATTAAATATGGAACACAGTTCTGCAATTGTAAAAATTGATTGCCATTCCTTTATCATTTTCATTATTTCTTCTTTTCCTCCCACCTCCTTAAGATTTCTTGGCACTTTTCCAGCAATATAATCTTTGCCTTTAAATAACGTATTTCTAATTCTTTTTGTTCAAGTTCTGTTAACCTTGTTAAGCCTTTTCCATGTGCAGATTGTCTTCCAATAGATTGTTCAAACCGATAGGTTTCGCCTTCACGATACCATTTCATCCAAGTTTTAATTTGAGCCACATGTCTAATTCCTAAGGCATCCATAATTTCTTTATTTTTGAATCCTTGGTGTTTCATTTCAACTACTTTCCACTTTATTTCGGCGGGATAATGCACCTTTTTCCCCATACGAAAAACACCTCCATTAAAATCATAACTGATACTTACGATTTAGAGAGGTGTTTTTTATCGTCTCATTCCCAGGGTTCACTCCAAATAGGAAAGGATGGCGTTTTTTGATCTAATCTATTACTACAATTTGTTCAAGGAATTTAAAACTTTTTATGCAAAAATACCTTACGAAATCTTACTAAAAATGTTGGTTTTGTACAATGAACCACATATCCATCAAGCTAAAGAATTAGTTACCCAAAAACTAGAAAAAGAGTGTGTTTTGAAACAAATATGAAGCAATTTTACCGCATGGAAAAGCTAAATATAGTATGTAAATGAAAGGGAATGAGGGAATTTATTTTTCGTTATGAAAAAAATTTTCTTTTTAAAACTTGATTAAAGAAAAAATATTTTATATACTAATTCATGTAAACGGTTTACTAAATCGTATTTTGCTAGAAACGAAGGGAAGATTCGCATGGAAACAAGGGGGAGAGTAATCGGGATTGATATCGGTACCACAAGTACGAAAACGGTTGTATTCACTGAAAACGGTAAAGTCGTTGCATCACATGCAATTGATTATCCAATCATTCAACCGAACGTCGGATGGGCGGAGCAAGATCCTGATGTAATATGTGCCGCTGTATACAAAAGTGTAAGCGTTGCCATTAAAAAAGGTAATGTACTACCAGAAGATATTTCTTCAATCGGTATTAGTACAGCTATGCACGCATTAATTGCAGTAGATGAAAACGGTGCGCCGTTAACGCGTTCTATCATTTGGGCAGATAATCGAAGTACGAAGCAATCAGAAAAATTATTACAACAAATGAATGGGCATGAAATTTATAGACGTACAGGTACACCAATTCATCCGATGTCACCACTTTCTAAATTGTTATGGATGAAAGAAGAGGAACCAGAGTTATATACAAGTGCTTATAAATTCATTTCCATTAAAGAGTATGTGATTTACCAATTATTTTCACGCTACGTAGTTGATTATTCGATTGCTTCTGCTACGGGGTTATTTAATTTAGAAACATTAAACTGGGATGAAGATGTTTTAACTATGTTACATATGTCACCAGAACAATTATCAACACCTGTACCAACTACATATATTTTATCGGGAATGAAACCGGAATTAGCACAAAAAATGGGCATTCATGAAGATACTCCAGTTGTTATTGGTGCGAGTGATGGTGTTCTTGCAAATGTAGGTGTTGGTGCAATATCACCTGGCTCCGCTGCAATTACGATTGGGACAAGTGGTGCGGTTCGAACTATTGCATCGAGTGTTAATACAGATGAAAAAGGAAGAACTTTTTGTTACGCATTAACAGATGAGCACTGGGTTATCGGTGGGCCAACGAATAACGGTGGAATATTACTTAGGTGGTTACGTGATGAATTTGGTAGCCCGGAACAAGAGGTAGCGAGGAAGCTTGGGATTGATCCTTATGATTTATTAATTAAGTATGCGGAAAGTGTACCAGCTGGAGCAGATGGATTACTATTTTTACCGTTTCTATCTGGAGAACGTGCACCCTACTGGAATGCAAATGCTCGAGGTACATTCTTTGGGATAAACCTTCAGCACAAACGAGAACATTTTATACGAGCAGTTATGGAAGGTGTCTGTATGAGTGTATATTCAGTTGCACTTGCAATCCGTGATTGTACAGGACCACTTACTGAAATACGTGTTTCAGGAGGATTTGCGAAGTCTGCATTTTGGAGACAAATGCTCTCCGATATGATGGGAAAAGAATTGCTTGTTCCTGAAAGTCATGAAGCATCTGCGCTTGGGGCAGCGGCACTTGCTTTATATGCGGTAGGAAAAATTGATTCTCTTGACGAGGTGAAGGATTGGATTGATATTGTCCATCACCATGTACCAAATAAAGAAAATACGGCTATTTATTTAGAAATGTTTTATATGTATGAACGACTTTACAATCGATTGAAAGAAGAATTTGATTGTATAGCTGCTTTCCAACGTAAACAATAGGGGGATTGGGAGAAATGGTAGTTGGGATTGTACTAGCGGCAGTTGTCATACTACTTCTACTTATTACAGTAGTGAAATGGCATCCATTTGTCGCATTAATTTTAACAGCAATCGGAGTTGGGCTAGCAATGGGGATGCCCTTGGTTGCAACTTCACCACAACATCCAGGGATTATTGATTCTATTAAATCGGGTCTTGGAAGTACGTTAGGGTTTTTAGCAATTGTTTTAGCATTAGGAACGATGCTTGGGAAAATGATGGCCGAATCTGGCGGTGCTGAACGAATTGCTAACACATTAATTGATCGTTTTGGGAAGAAACGTGTTCACTGGGCAATGATGTTTGTTGCATTTTTAGTAGGGATTCCGGTGTTTTTCCAAGTTGGATTTGTACTATTAATTCCATTAGTATTTACAATCGCCATAGAAACAGGGGTATCACTTATTACAATCGGTATTCCGCTTGTAGCAGGTCTTTCAGTTGTACATGGACTTGTTCCACCACATCCAGCAGCGATGGCAGCGGTAGGTATTTTTAAAGCAGATGTAGGGAAGACAATTTTATATGCATTAATTGTCGGACTTCCAACTGCAATTATTTCGGGGCCGCTTTACGGAAAATGGATCGGTGCTCGTATACATAAAGAAGTGCCGTTAGATATAGCGGAGCAATTTATTGAAAGAGACAAGAAGAAAGAACTTCCTAGCTTCGGAAATACATTGTTTACTATTTTACTTCCAGTATTTCTTATGCTTGGTGCATCCATTGCTGAAGTAGCGTTACATAAAACGAGTCAACTTGCACAAGTGTTACACTTTATTGGAGATCCAATAGTCGCTTTATTAATTGCAACGATTTATTCTTTCTTTAGTCTTGGTTATGCAAAAGGATTTTCTAAAGATAAAGTATTACAATTTACAAATGATTGCTTAGGGCCAATTGCAAACATACTGTTAGTAATTGGTGCTGGTGGTGCGTTTAATAAGGTGTTATTAGATTCTGGAATTGGTACTACAATTGCTGAAATGGCGAAAGAATCACATATTTCACCAATATTACTTGGATGGGGAATTGCAGCACTTATCCGAGTTGCAACGGGATCAGCTACTGTTTCTATGATGACAGCAGCTGGAATTGTAGCACCGATTGCAGCAAGTACACCTGGGGTAAATGTTGAACTACTAGCACTTGCAACAGGCGCAGGGTCATTAATTTTATCACATGTGAATGATTCTGGATTTTGGATGATTAAAGAGTATTTCGGAATGACTGTGAAAGAAACATTATTAACATGGACTGCAATGGAGACGATACTATCAGTTGTAGCACTTGGATTAATTTCGTTATTAAATATATTTGTATAGAATGGGAGATTGATTAATATGAAACTAGGTTTAATTGGATTAGGAAAAATGGGATTCCCATTAGCTGAACACTTACATGAAGACAAGCATGAAGTAGTTGTATACGATGTAAATAAAGAGCTTGTAGAAAAGGCAGGAAAACTAGGAATTACTGCACGTCATACATTAAAAGAAATGATCGCTGAATTAGAAGCTCCTCGTACGATATGGGTAATGGTGCCTGCAGGAGAAGTTGTAGAGTCAGTATTAAAAGATGTGTATCCGTTATTAGATGAAGGTGATATCGTTATTGAAGGTGGAAATTCATTCTATAAAGATACGTTACGCCGTGCTGAAGAAGCAAAAAGCTTCGGATTACATTATGTAGATATCGGTACATCTGGCGGTGTAGAAGGAGCTAGATACGGTGCTTGTTTAATGGTTGGTGGAGAAAAAGAAATTTATTACCAATTAGAACCTTTATTTAAAGATTTAGCAGTAGAAAATGGCTATTCTTATGCTGGCCGCGTTGGTAGTGGTCATTTCTTAAAAATGGTTCATAACGGTATTGAGTACGGCATGATGCAAGCAATCGCTGAAGGATTTGAAGTACTAGATAAGAGTGACTTTGATTTCAATTATGAAGATGTTGCAAAAGTATGGGCGAACGGATCAGTAATCCGCGGTTGGTTAATGGACTTAACTGAAAAAGCATTTGCAGATGATCCTAAACTTGATGGCATTAAAGGTGTAATGAACTCTTCAGGAGAAGGGAAATGGACTGTTGAAACTGCGCTTGAGTTACAAGCAGCGGCACCAGTAATCGCGATGTCATTATTTATGCGCTATCGTTCTCAGGAAGATGATACATTCCACGGAAAAGTAGTTTCAGCACTACGTAATCAGTTCGGTGGACATGAAGTTGTAAAAAAATAAGGATGTTTTTGAAAAGAAACTTGTGCATAAGCGCAAGTTTCTTTTTTATAGTTTAAGAAATTACTAATTTAAAAATACCAATCAATCATCGTTTTTTTGTCACAAATGACAGCTTCAACATTCATTGATTGAACAATATATTCTATATTTTCTTCTTTAGCTAATAATAAGGTTGTAAAGGAATCGTATATACTCATAAACGCATACTCATTGTCTTCTCCAGTAATAATTAACTCATTATTGCTAATGTCCCAAATATCTAATGGAGTAGTATTATTTACCTGTAATAATCCGTTTGTATCAAGAATTGGTTCAGAGAAATATAGATTTTTTGCACCTTTAGAACCGAGGAGTTTAAGTAATTTGTGTAATAAAAATATAGACGTATAATCTTCTGTTGGATAATAAAGATCTTTTTTTAAGTTTGAATGTAGCTTTTCAGCTAAATCCTCTCTTTTATATTCTTCTGAAAAGGCACTAATGGAAGTCAACATGGCCATTGCTAGGTCTGCGTATGAATGTAATCCACTACAAGACATCATTTCCTTCCAATAAACGGATTTCCCATTGTGAATGATTTCTTCAGCGCTAGGATAGATGTGCTCATATGGTCTTTTTCTCACAGACTTTTCCCATCCTAAAGGCATTTGGACAAATGGATGTAGCAATATAGCTGCAGATTTAAAATTACTTGGTAGTTGTTCTAAAATTGGTGATTTGTCATCTAGCCAAATGTAATCCAACAAAATATAACCTCCTTTTAGACTTTGAAATGTACGGATTCCCGTATTATGTTTTTTTGTATTGATTGTATCAAATATAAAGCGAAGCATGAAATATGTCCCAACATAAAAGTAAGAATAAATAAAATGAAGTTTTCATAAATAGTAAAAGGGTGCTTATGTCATCAGTATAGCTAAAAAATGTTGTTACATATGAGAAGAGCGTGTTAATAAAATATGAGGTGGTTAAATGGGAAATGAGCAAGTGAAGTCTGCAAAGGAAGAAAAAAAGTTATGTCTTTGTATGATTGTCAAAAATGAGTCTAGAATTATGGAAAGATGTTTAAATGCAACAAAATCAATTGTAGATTATGTTTCTATTTGTGATACTGGATCGACGGATAATACGCCTGAAATTATTGAAAATTGGTGTAAGGAAAATGAGATACCTGGGACGGTTCATCATGAGCCGTTTAAAAACTTTGGTTATAACAGAAGTTTAGCTGTTTCATTAGCGCAAAAAACATATCCAGAAGCAGATTATTTATTAATATTAGATGCGGATATGATTTTAGAGGTTGATCCGAATTTCGATAAAACGAGCTTAACGGAAGATCATTATCTTACATTGCAATATGATGTTCATATTAAATATTGGCTTACACGTCTTTTGAAAGCTTCTTTACCATGGAAATCTGTCGGTGTTACTCATGAGTATTGGGATATAGATCGCTCAAAAGTTGGAGCGAATTACAATACGAGGGTAGATCGGTTAGAGACTCTTGTCGTGAATGATCCCGGAGATGGCGGGAGTAAAGCTGATAAATTTGAAAGAGATGAGAGGTTGTTGTTACAAGGAATAAACGACCCAGAAACAACGCCAGATTTGCATATAAGATATTTATTTTATTTAGCTCAGACTTATTTTCATTTAAGTCAATTTGAAGATTCGATTAAATGGTATAAAAAACGAGTGGAAGCAGGGGGTTGGGTTGAAGAGGTATTCTATTCGTTATTGCGAATAGGATTTTGTTATGAGCAGTTAGCAAATCGTTCAGCAAATAAACAAAATGAAGTGACAGATGCTGATGAAAAAGAAAATGTTAAAGGGCAAGAAGAGAAATATTTAGCATTAGCTGTTTTTTATTTTCAAAAAGCGTGGGAATATAGACCAACTCGGGCTGAACCATTATACCAACTTGCAAGGTTGTATCGATTACGATCTCAAAACAATATTGCTTTGATGTATGCTCTGCAAGGGAAGGAAATTCCTTTTCCAAAGGATGATCTTTTATTTGTAGATTATCATGTGTATGATTACTTATTTGACTATGAAATTTCTATTAGTGCTTTCTATATACCTCATAAAAAACATTTAGGGGCGGTGTCGCAAAAGTATTTGGAATCGATTAAAGAAGAGATTCCATTTCATATAGCAAATGTAGTAGAGAATAATGCGAAATTTTATTAAATACATTTTCGGTTAAAGGAGTAGTGGAGTAATCATGGAATTAATGCGATGGGCGATTGAACTAGGAGAATCGGTGCATGGAAATACGTATGAAGAATTGATGCCACTACTAGACTATTATTATGATCGTGATCATTTAAAAGCGTATTGTATCGCAAATCTTCTTTTAAACATGGATGTATTAGATGAACATCGTGAAAGAATCGAATTAAGAAGATGCATCGCTGCTTATTATGCTGGATTATATAAAGTGGCAAGAAAACATGCAAATGAGTTGGTACTTAAACATCCGGATGTAGATTTATATAAAAATAATTTAAAATTAATGGAAGTTTATTTGAATAAAGAATATGATTATTGTCTTTTTATATGCCCGAAGACGTACGGTAGTTTCATAGATGTTGCGCGAGCTTTGAAATGGAGGTTGGAGCAGGAGGGAAATACAGTAATTATATCAGAAACAATACTGGGAAATGTAAAGAATACAGTTATTTTTGGAGCGCATACATACGCTTATAACCCGAATCTCCTTCCGCAAGATGCAATTATTTATAATTTAGAACAGCTATACGAAGGAAGTCCATATGCGCACCCGCTTTATTTAATATTATTAAAAGATAGAGTGATTTGGGATTATAGTAAACAAAATATAGAGTGGCTAAAACAAAAAGGGGTAGGAAAAGAAATAAAACATGTAAAAATGAACTATGCTCCAACTTTGGAAATAAAAAAAGATGCATTTGAAGATGACATTACTGAAGATATTGATATTCTGTTTATAGGTGCTCTTAATCCGAGGCGGCAAGCTATTTTTGATCATCTAAAAGCGATTGCCCCAAATTTAAATATAGTTTTTAAAAATAATGCGTGGGGAATTGTTAGAAATGAATTGATTGCTAGAGCTAAAATTATATTAAATATTCATTTTTACTTATCAGGAATTCTTGAAACACCTCGCGTGTCTTATGCAGTCGCAAATAAGAAATTTATTATTTCCGAAAATAGTAATCCAGAAGATGAGGTAGAGTGGCCGGGAATTGTATTTACTCCGTACGAAAAAATAATTGAAAACGTAATGAAATATATAGAATTACCAGAAGAACGAACAGAATTAGCGGAAAAAGCATATTACCATTTTGAGGCAAATAAAAGCATAGGTACAATAAGTCAGAATGGTGAAACAAAGTAATAGCGCGAAACTCATACGAAAGTATGAGTTCTTTTTTCGTGTATCATACTATTTGATTAAGGAAGTTCCCTCTTTATATTGTGTTTTGTATAGAAATTTCTGATAATATATAAGTAGAATTTGAAAACAAAGGGGAGAATTGTTTATGAAACTAGTCGTTATTAACGGTACACCAAGAAAATTAGGTAGAACTCGCGTTGTGGCAAAATATATTGCAGATCAATTTGAAGGGGAGTTATACGATTTAGCAATAGAGGAATTGCCTTTATATAACGGCGAAGAATCGCAACGTGATTTAGAGGCAGTAAAAAAATTAAAAGCGTTAGTGAAAGCAGCAGACGGTGTAGTACTATGTACACCAGAATATCATAATGCGATGAGCGGAGCGCTGAAAAACTCGTTAGATTACTTAAGTAGTAGTGAGTTTATCCATAAACCTGTCGCATTATTAGCTGTTGCGGGGGGCGGTAAAGGAGGAATTAACGCATTAAATAGTATGCGAACTGTTGCTAGAGGTGTTTACGCAAATGCAATCCCAAAACAAGTAGTGCTTGATGGACTTCACGTACAAGATGGTGAACTTGGAGAAGATGCAAAACCATTAATTCATGATGTAGTTAAAGAATTAAAAGCATATATGAGCGTATATAAAGAGGTGAAAAAACAACTAGGAGTGGAGTGATATGTCCTCGCTTTATCATGATTCTCGCTTGTATTACATTCTAGGAGCCAATAGTTTATCAGCTATTGGTTCCGGGATTGTTATGATTACGATCCCATGGTTGTTAATTAAAGAAGGTGGGGGAGAGACAACGTTTGGTTATGTTTCGATCGTTGCAACCCTCATTATGTTTTTATTAACACCATTCATTGGGCAAAGCATTGATCGTTTTTCAAGAAAATCTTTATTGTTATGTAACGAAGGTATCGGGATAGCCGTTATAGGAATGATGACTATATGGGGATTTGCCGGGCAATCTTATCATTCTATTCATTACATTATTATTTATATAGCAGGGTCATTCTATTATCTATTATTCTATCCTACAATTTTTGCATTTAACCAAGAAATATTTCAAGCAGAACATTATAAAAATTTAAGTGGAACGATGGAGATACAAGGACAGTTAACACAAGTTATTTCAGGAGCAGCTGCGAGTTTTTTAATTGAAATTGTTTCTTTGAAATGGATCTTGTTAGTAGATATGTTAACTTTTGCAGGAGCATTTTTTCTTTTCTTATGTATACCGTACGTAAAGAAAAAAGAAGTGAAACGGAAAGTACCGTTTAAGAAGCAATTGTTCGAAGGAATTCACTTTATGAAAAAGTGTCCTAAGCTTTTTTGGTTTTTACTTGCCACTTATATGCCGTTTATCGGTGTTATGATGGCAAATTATTTAATACCAGTTTATATTTCAGATATACTTAAAGCCAATGCTTCTGTATACGCAGTAGAAGGTATGATGTACGGTGTCGGAGCGGTTATTGCGGGAATCAGTATTCCACTCATAATGAAGTATGTTAAAACAGAAGTTTCAATCGTTTTGACGATGATCATTTATGTAATTTCAATTACCATAATGATCATTGAACCGTCCGTAATGCTGTTATATGGACTAGCGATTTTTCATGCGATTGGAAACGCTGGAACAAGAGTCGCGAGAAATGTATTGATGATGGAGGAAATCCCAAACGAAGTAATGGGACGAGTGGACAGCTTATTTCGCTTAATTGGTACAGGAATACGAATAGTAATATTAATGGTGTTTACAGCAGGTGTATCTAAAGTTGGGGTAATGCTCCCATTTTACCTATTAAGCTGTATATTGATCCTATCATTAGGAATCGCTCTTTACTATGTGATATCACAACGTAAAATCAGAGGGGATGTTCCGAATAAATCACTCGTTTAAAAATTACTTCTGCCTCCCTTTCTTTTTCTATATAATAAAAAGAAAGGGAGTGTTAACTTATTTATGAACAAATGGATATTACTTATAATCTTATTACTACCGCCACTATACATTATTTATATGACGTTTCGAATGAATAAAGTTGCTCGTGAGAAATTGAGTAATCACTCTCCATACGTTCTTATATTAGGTGCAAAGTTATTTGGAGATAGACCGTCTTTATCACTTCAAAACCGTTTGGATGTAGCGTTGGAATATTTATATTCTCACCCTGAGGTGAAAGTAATTGTTTCAGGTGGTCAAGGAGAAGATGAAGATATACCGGAAGCTCACAGTATGAGAAACTATTTAATGGTACACGGTATAGATGAGAGTCGTATTTTAATAGAAGACCGTTCGACAAATACGTATGAAAATTTGAAGTTTAGTATGGATTTATTTGATGTAAAACATGCGGTAGTTGTCAGTAATACGTATCATTTATATCGAACAAAAATAATTGCAAGGCGTTTAGGAATAAAGATGGAGGCATTAGCTGCAGAAACGCCAATGCGTTCTAAGAGAAAAATGTATGTGCGTGAATATGCTGCTATTATGAAAACAATATTGTTCGACCGTTAGAGCTCAAATGTGAGCTCTTTTTTATATAGAAATAATGCGTATCATTTGAAATGAATTCCATATTCCATCAAAATAAAGGAAACAACAATAAAGGAGTTGTATTTGTGATTCAATTTAATCATGTGTCAAAAGCGTATGAAGATGGCACAAAAGCAGTGGATTCATTGCATTTAGAAATTAAAAAAGGAGAATTTTTTGTTCTCATTGGTCCGAGTGGTTGCGGGAAAACAACGACAATGAAGATGATTAATCGTTTGATTGAAACGACAGAAGGTTCAATTTTAATCGATGGAAAAGATATTCAACAATATAATATAAATGAATTACGTTGGAATATAGGATACGTGTTGCAGCAAATTGCTTTATTTCCACATATGACAATCGCTGAAAATATTGCAGTTGTTCCTGAAATGAGAAAATGGAGCAAAAAAGAAATAAAAGCACGTGTCGATGACTTGCTACAGATGGTTGGGCTCGATCCAGATGTATATCGTGATCGTATGCCTGATGAATTGTCAGGAGGGCAAAAACAACGTGTCGGTGTCGTACGGGCATTAGCCGCAAATCCGAAAATTGTTCTTATGGACGAACCATTTAGTGCGTTAGATCCGTTAAGCAGGGAGCAACTTCAGAAGGATATCGTACAACTGCAAAAAAAGATTCAAAAAACGATCGTGTTTGTAACGCACGATATGCAAGAGGCATTATCACTTGGTGATCGCATTTGTGTAATGAGAGCAGGAAAAGTTGTTCAATTAGATACACCTGAAGGTATTATACATAATCCGAAAAATGAGTTTGTTGAGGAGTTCATTGGAAATCGTGGGCGACAATGGTATGAGGGAATAATTATAGAAGATGTAATGCCACTAGACGATCATACACGAATAGAAGGAGCTGCTTTATCTTTACATGCTCCTTTACAAGAAGCACTAGTCCGTTTACAAACTGAAGAATCAGTGCCGGTTGAAAAAGATGGTCAATATGTTGGTATGTTAACAAGTCGTCATATTGTCAATTATATTGTTGAACAAATGAAGGAGAGAGGCTAAACAGTGACTGATTTTATTCAAACGTTCCAAGAAAGAAAAATAGAATTGCTAAGTGCATTAAGTGAGCATTTACAAATATCGCTTATTTCACTATTTTTTGCAGTAATTATTGCAGTGCCACTTGGCATTATATTAACGAGAAAAGAACGAATGGCTGAATTTATAATAGGGACTTCTGCTGTTATGCAGACAGTGCCCTCACTTGCTTTACTTGGACTATTAATTCCGTTAGTAGGAATTGGAAAACTGCCAGCTATAATCGCATTAGTTGTGTATGCACTATTACCTATTTTACGAAATACATATACAGGAATACGGGAATTAGATGAATCACTTATAGAAGCGGCGAGAGCTATGGGGATGAATAGCTGGAAAAGGTTATGGAAGGTAGAGCTTCCGCTCGCGTTGCCAATTATTATGGCTGGTATTCGTACAGCGATGGTATTAATTGTTGGAACGGCTACATTAGCTGCTTTAATAGGTGCTGGTGGGCTCGGTAAGCTCATACTACTCGGAATCGATCGAAATGACCATGCGCTTATCATTTTAGGGGCCGTACCAGCTGCGTTACTCGCTTTATTCTTTGATATAGTACTTCGCATACTTGAGAGTCCCAAACGCTCTTCTAAGCGCGTTATATTGACGATATGTATAGTTGTAGTTATGATTGCTACTCCATTTCTATGGAATACACAAAAGAAAGATATAGTTATTGCTGGAAAACTTGGATCGGAGCCAGAAATTTTAATTCAAATGTACAAACAACTTATTGAACAGGATACAGATTTACAAGTAGAATTAAAGCCGGGTCTTGGGAAAACAGCATTTGTATTTGAAGCGTTAAAATCAGGTGAAGTAGATATATACCCAGAATTTTCAGGAACAGCCTTATCTACTTTCGTGAAAGAAGAACCGAAAAGCACAAATCGTGAGGAAGTATATGAACAAGCTCGCGTTGGAATGGAAAAAAAATATAATATGGTTATGTTAAATCCAATGGAGTATAACAATACATATGCACTAGCGATGCCGAAAAAAATAGCAGATCAAAAGAATATAAATACAATTTCTGATTTAGGAAATATTGCACAGGAAGCTAAAGTAGGATTTACATTAGAATTTGCAGATCGTGAAGATGGTTATAAAGGAATGCAAAAGTTATATAACTATAAGTTTTTAAATGTTAAAACGATGGAACCGAAACTGCGTTATAGTGCAATTCAATCTGGTGATGTGAACGTAATCGATGCATATTCAACGGATAGTGAATTGGAGCAATACGGACTTAAAGTGCTAAAAGATGATAAAGGATTATTCCCACCTTATCAAGGTGCGCCGTTATTAAGAAAAGAGACATTACAAAAATATCCTGAACTTGAAAAAGTATTAAATAAATTAGCTGGAAAGATTACAGATGAAGAAATGCGAAAAATGAATTATGAAGTAAATGTGAATGGTAAAAGTAGTGAAGAAGTAGCGAAACAATTTTTACAAAAAGAGAATTTACTTCGTTAATTTTACAAGAAATATACAATTTTATATGTTTAAAATGACCGCTCATTACAAAATGAGCGGTTTTTTGTGCATACTTATACATTTTTTCAAAAAAGTATTCCATTTTTCTTCATTTTCTTTTAGAATAAGTAATGTTTTCCTGAAAAAATATAAGAGAAACGTCTATTAGAGAAAAAGGTGACTTTAATAGTTGAACGAACATAACACCTAGAATGACAGATGGGGTGGTACAAATAGAAAAGAAGTTAGGGTTTTTTCCGTTAATCGCATTAGTAGTTGGAACGATGGTTGGTGGCGGTGTTTTTAGTTTACCGCATGATTTAGCAGTAGGAGCAAATAGTGGTGCAACGATAATTGGTTGGTGTATTACAGCAATGGGAATGATTCCACTTGCGCTCGTATATCAAACGTTAGCAAGACAAAAACCGGAGCTTGAGGGCGGAATTTATAGTTATGCACGAGCTGGATTCGGTGAATATATTGGTTTTAACAGTGCTTGGGGATACTGGCTGGCAGGGATTTTAGGAAATGTTGCAACAATTATGCTACTGTTTAGTACATTAGGTTACTTCTTCCCAATTTTTAAAGGTGGAAATAATGTTGCGTCAATCGTAGGTGCATCACTTTTACTATGGACATTGCATTTTCTAATTTTATTTGGAATTCGTGAAGCTTCCATTATGAATGTTATTGCAACAGTAGGGAAATTAGTTCCGATCTTATTATTTATTGTCGTAATGGTAACAGCGTTTCGTTGGGATACATTTACACATGATTTTTGGGGAGAAGGAACAATCTCACTTTCCGCTATTCTTGGTCAAGTGAAAAATACAATGCTTGTAACGCTATGGGTGTTCATTGGGGTTGAAGGAGCAGTTGTATTATCAGGAAGAGCAAAAAATAGTAGGGACGTTGGAAAAGCGACAGTACTTGGATTAATTTTAGTTATGTCTATTTATATTTTAATTTCTGTTCTGTCAATGGGAGCAATGACGCGAGGAGAACTTTCCGTTTTAGAAACTCCTTCAATGGGACATGTATTAGAACATGTTGTTGGGCCATGGGGTGCAATGGCAATTAATATTGGATTAGTTGCGTCACTTGTAGGTACATTAATTGGCTGGTTTTTACTTGTTTCGGAAATTTCTCACGTAGCAGGAAAAGATGGCGTGTTTCCGAAGGTCTTTACGAAAACCAATAAAAAGCAAACGCCACACATGGCATTATGGATTTCAAATATCGTTGCTCAAATTATATTTATAATTGTTCTGTTTTCAGAATCGACATATCAAATTATGTATTTTATTGCGTCAACATCAATATTATTACCATATTTATTATCAGCGCTATACCAATTCAAATTAGTAATTACAAATGAACTAAAAGATGCAAAAGTAAAAAATGGCTCGTTAGCTTTAATTGCCTCTATTTATTCTGTATGGCTTATTTATGCAGCGGGTTTAAAGAATTTATTACTCGTTTCAATCGTATATGGAATTGGGATTATCGTTTACATGTTTGCACGAAAAGAAAAAGGGAATCGTTGTTTTGTAGGTATAGAGAGATATGTGATGTGGGCAATTGTTGTCGCAGCTATCACATCACTTTATCTGTTGATAACTGGAACGATAAAAATGTAAAAGTCCTTTTCATTTAAAGGGCTTTTTTCTTTGTGTAGAGAATATTTAATACATAAGATATTCAGGAGGGATGAAAATGGAAGAAAAAGAACAGTTGTCTAGAATAATTGATTTAGCTAGTGAGTTAAGGAAAGTATTAGTACAAGAATCTTTTTTTAATCATCATCCTGAACTAAGGGGAGTAATTGAAAATTTAGCGAGTTCTGTTGAGAATTTAGCGGAGTTGCAGCAAAATAAAGATGAAAACGCTGAGGATCGATTACGATATGTACTGGCTAAAATGAAAATTGCTCACAATGCTATTTTACAAGAGAAAAAAGCATTTCCATCTCATTAATATACGTTTTAATTTTGAACCTGGCGGATAACGTCAGGTTTTTTATTTCTAGTTTTTTTTTCTTTCATACACTAAGAATAGTATGAAAAAAGAAGGTGATTAAGATGAAATTACATAAAGCTCTTCAGCCAAGTTTTATAAAACGAATGTACTATATGAGGTTTATCGGGAAATTTACAAAAGCAGAGAGAGAGAAGAATGGAGAGAATTTTTTTGTACAATGTCTATCGCCAATACCATCTAATTTACAAGAGCAATTTACAAATGAACATTATATATTTGAAGGGTTATGTAGCAATAAAAAGAATGAAAAGATTTTTTCAGAATTAAAGAAGAAGAAATTAGAAAAGCAATTGGTTATGTTTCGTCTTTATTATGAAAGAGGAAATGTGTACGTGGAGTTAATATGTACAGAAGAACCTAGAGAAATAGCAACTGGCTATAAAATGATTCCAGCACCTAAAGTTGCAGATAATAAAAAAAGAGAGTCTTTAGAACGAAAGCTTTGTAATGGTTATTTATCATTTCTTATGCCGAAATATCCAAAAGACTTTGAGTCTCCTGAATTACTGTGGCATGATGGAAGGTTATATGGAAATATATTGTTAAAGTCATCAATTAGTTCAATCGCGTATTTTGAACAAAATCGAGAATGTAAATATATAGACTTAAGTGACTGGATGAAGCATGTAGAAATTGCGGTAGAAGAGCAATTGTATTTCGTAAGTGATCAAGTGTATGAGCAATTAAAAAAACGAATAACGGAAGAAGGGAAGCTAGTTGAAGTAGAGGATATAAAAGTACACAAGGAAGTATGGGAATGGGATGAGCGTGAATCATCCTTTTTACAGTATGTACAAAGTACGGTGCGTAATAAAGGGATGTATTTGGACGAAACAGATATTTATAATTTTCATATAAGTGTAAAAACAAATATGTTAACGATTCTTGGTGGTATACCGGGAGTTGGAAAATCACGCTTTGTGCAAGCTTATGCAGAGGCACTTGGATTACAGTATGGAGAAGAATTGGTTTGGATTCCGATTTCTCCATCGTATCAAGAACCACATGATTTACTTGGATATCTTCACCCAAATGGTACTTTTATTGAAAGTGAAACAAAGTTAGTTAGAGCGTTAATGAAGGCAAAAGAAAATCAAAATCAATTGTATATAATCGTTTTTGATGAAATGAACATGTCACATATTGAGCATTGGTTTACTCCATTTCTATCTGTTCTTCAACTTGAAAAGGAAAATCGTATTTTGAATTTGTATGAGGGTGCGCAGAAATTAGAAAACCAAATTCCATCAACAATTGAAATTGGAGAAAATATTATCTTTGTAGGTACTGTGAATTTTGATGAAACAACGAAAGAACTCTCTGATCGATTATTAGACCGAACCAATTTAATTACGTTACAAAAAATTCCGTTTTGTGAGATGTGCATGGTACAAGAGAAAGGTGTATTACAACCACCTCTGAAAGTAACAGCGGGAGAATTTCGGATAAATTGGATCAGAAAGAAATCTATGATTGAAGTGTTTTCTGAAGAAGAGTTAGAGCTATTAGATAAGTTGCATGTTGTATTGTCATCACATGATGCGTCAAAGGGAATTTCTTTTCGATGTGCAAATGCAATTGCTATGTATTTGCAAAATATACCATTTCAAAATAATCATTCTTATATGATTAGCAGAGAAGAAGGTTTTGATTTACAAATAAAGCAACGTGTACTGACGAAATTAAGAGGTACTGAAATGATGGTTGGGTCATTACTTTCTGAAGAAGTAAAAAGGGGAGCGACTTTAGTACCTCTTTTGCAATCGCCACTTGCAAACAGAGTCTCTACATTTGAACACTCTTTAGCATATATAAGAGAAAAACGTAGAGAACTGGAGTTGTATGGATATGCGAAATGAAGAGCGGTATGAAACAGAAATCGTTGATACGAATGAAACGCTCCCTTTTGTATTAAAGTTAATCATAGGAACAGAGGCAAAAGGGGAGTATATTTTATTAAATCGTCTTTGCACATCTACTACAGCATTAGTTCAATGTATTTACAAAGTACAAGAATTAAAACCGATAAGATTGCATTACCATTATGAAAGTCCAATGAATATTACTTTCATATGGAATAAAGTGTATGAGGGCCAGAAAAATATAAAAGAGTCACAATACGAAATAAATGAAAAAAAACAAAAGGTACTAATTTATGAACATGGAAAAACGGAATTCTTTTATCCATGGCGATGTGGTTTATATCATTTTGAAGTTCGCATAGAAGACACAACGTATTATGGTGCTTTTCAAATCGTTCCAAAAAATTTTTTTGATGACCAATTTGAAATGATTCAAAACTATGTAAAGTCAATTTTAAATGAGTTGATTTTAGATAGAGGTTATTATAAAAAGACTTTCTCTGCCCTTAGTGATATTGAGGATTCTTCTTATTTAGTAATACTTAGAAAGCTGCCGCAAAAAATGAAAAAGATAAAACAAGTTTTTAAAAAGATTGAATCAAGTTCAAAATTTATACATGAATATAAATGGGAAGTGAAGGAACGGAAGGCAACGAGAAAAGGAACAATAATGGCGGAAAGAAAGTCCTATACGAAATATTATAATCGTAAGTTTATTGAACAAAAAAATAGTAGGGAAAATGCATTTCTTAAATTTAAAGCGATGCAATTTTATCATTATTTACTTGAAGCCGAAAGTTTTTTACGTCAAACAATTGAAATATTAGAAAGAGAAAAAAAGAAAAAATTAGAAGAGTTTGAAGCTGTAAAAACGATTATGCAAACAATTGAGCGTAATGGATCTGTGACTGATAGAGAGAAGCAAAAATATAAAAATATACATTTACTAAAAGAAGCCGATTTACGTAAAAGCTCTGTGAAAATACAAGAATATAAAATATTAGCTCATATTGTACGTGAAAGTGTACAATACTTTAAAACTTTAATATATTCCCCCTTTTGGAGAGAAGTTTCTGAAACGGGTAATATGAACTCATACGATTTACCAATTCCACATCAACAATTACTACAGCATTTAAACTTACTTCCACAATATACAGATCAATCTCCATCTTTATTATTTGTATATAAACCAACGTTTTTAGTGTATGAATATTACGCTTTTTTTATCGTTATTTCCATGCTAGAGCAAATTGGTTTTAAAGCTAGAAATCCCATTCGTGAACAAATACAAGAGCATTTTTATGTAGATGGGTTACAAGATGGGACGACAGTAGTTTTACATCAAGATGATATGAAGGTCCATGTTGCATTTAATGACTTAATTGAAACACATCCCCTTATTGCATTAAGTAAAGGGAGTAACTTTTATAATGGCGAGGATACAAAAAAACCAGATATTCGCTTAGACTGTTATGTAAAGGAAGAAGGGAAATACGTATATAAATCTTCTATTATTATTGAAGTGAAGTATAGCCCAATGTACAATATTTTTCAGCACGTTGGAAATACGAAAGCGACTGAGCAAATGTATAAATACTGGTCTATAAAGTATGTAGAAGAACAGAATGGAAAGCGTGTTTTTCATCGACGGGCAATTTATGAAGTCATTTGTGTATATCCAGGAAGTCATATGCATAGTAAAAAAATTGAATCTGGGTGCGGTGTCTTTTTGCAATTGTATCCATATAAGACGAAACAAGGAGAAGAGAAATTAGCAGGAAAACATGGGATGGTACAAATCTTTGAGAAGTGGTTAAAAAATAATAAGAAGTAAAAGAAATCCTTTTTCATAAAGGATTTTTTTAGATTAAGAAGAATTATATGCTGTATGGAAGTAGGTAGGATGTAATTTAAAAAGTGATACACATAGGTTATTAGAATAACTGTACATGTGAGGTAAAAGACGACGAAGTTGGAATTTAATTCATTTTGCAGAATATAATAAGTCATAAATATTTTTAGTTGCATACGAAGATTTGTTCTTATATGATAGATAGTGAAAGCGTTATCAAAACAGAGCGGCGATGGGAAAGGCGGGGAAATATGTTCCAGCGTGTTCAAACAAAGGAAGAACATTTTTGGTTCGAGCAACTATGGGGAGATTTTTGTGAAGAAAGAAACTTAATGTTCGTAGAACGTAATTTAAATCCAACACGATTTTTATTAATAGAAGATGAGCATCATATAGGTACAGTAGAGTGTATTAAGTATACGGTACCCGAACAATCAAATTCTGAGTTTTTCTATCCGTTTTCTAAAAATGATTTAGTGAAAGATTTGAAAAATGTGTATGAAATAGGCAAGCTAAGTATTGCGAAAACGTCTCGTGGGAGAGGGCATTTCAAAAGGCTAACAGCTATTTTATTTGTGCATGCGTTAGAAACGAAAGCGGAATGGTATATTGCAGCAGTTACAAAAAGAATGTATATGTATCTACTAACACTCGGTTTTCCTATAGAGCCGATAGACAATCCATTTCAGTTTCATGATACTTTACAAGGTGTACCAGTGCGAATTCATGCTCGAAAAGGAGTTACGCATTTGTATTCTTTAAAAGAATTTCGCGATGTGATTCAAGGGAATGCTCATGCACAGGCATTAATCGCGGAATACAGTAAGAATATTATGTTAACAAAATAATTAGAAGTGAATATATATAATATAGAGAATGATATATTAATATGGCAGTATCCTTCATGAAAAAATGACCCTTATTGTTTTAATAAGGGTCTAAAAATCATAATCCAAATATACTAAAAATCATTTTGCGGCGCTTCGGTTTCTTTTCTCTTTCATATGTTGGTTTTGAATCAGGAGTAATATATATGGGCTCTTCTTTTTTGAGGGAAGCTTCTAGCTTTTGGATTCGTTCTAACATTTCCTCCATTTCACGACGGTGTTGCAAAAGTTGGTACGTAACGACATCATTTGCCTTATCTTGCATTTGCTCCTCCATTCGATCTAGCCTTCTTGTAATTGTGTGTAATTGAGTAGCTAATTGTTCAAAGTCATTTGATGATGTGTTTTGAAAAATTGTGTTTACTTGAGTTTTTAATTCTTCAACATCATTTGATGATGTTTTTTGAGTAGGTTGAGAGTTTTGCGAATGCTCAATTTGAGAACGATGGTATTCTAACATTTGATCTACATCATCTTGTTTGAAAATAAAGTGACCATATTTATTTTTTTCTATCGTAAGATTTAATTGTTGTGCAATCCGGACAACAGCCTTGGGGCTAACACCTAACTTTTTTGCGATAAATGGTGTTTTATATTCCAAAATAATCCCTCCTATATATATCCTGTTGAATGATTTCGATCTATGAAGTAAGTTCCCTTCCGGTATGACAAAAGAAGTGTGGAATCGGCAAAGAAAGTGTTTTTTCACGAAATTAAGTTGTGAAGAATATATCGTTTATATAAAAATGATTCATCTTAAGATTTAGAATAATTTGATTTGACGAGGGGAAATGAATTAGATTATCATAATGATAAATATCTTTTTTATGTATGCATATAATATATAAAAAGGTGGTTGCTAATGTAGAATTTTGTTAGAGTATTAGAATGCTTACTTCACTTGAATAAAATTAAGTAGGAGGTGGCTTCCTTGCTTACAATGTAAGTAAGGAAAAGTATTTGGACATATATAGTATAAGTATAGTGATTGTTTTAATTGCCTTAACGGCATTTTTCGTTGCAGCAGAATTTGCAATTGTTAAAGTGAGGAGTTCACGAATTGACAATTTAATTGCAGAGGGAAATAATCGTGCAACTTCTGTCAAAACAGTCATTACAAACTTAGACGAATATTTATCGGCTTGCCAGTTAGGAATAACAGTTACAGCTCTTGGAATTGGGTGGTTTGGTAAACCTGCGCTAAAGCAAATATTTGACACGCTTTTTGCAAATTGGAAAATATCTACTCAGCTCGCAGATATTTTTGCTGTAATTTTAGTATTTTTGTTAATTACTTTTTTACATGTTGTAATAGGGGAATTGGCCCCAAAAACAGTTGCAATTCAAAAATCTGAACAAGTGAGTTTGCTTGTTTCTAAGCCGTTAATTTTCTTTTATCATATTGCATTCCCATTCATTTGGCTATTAAATGGTTCAGCTCGAATCATTACGAAGCTGCTAGGGCTGAAACCGCCGAAAGGGCATGATGAGGTTCATTCGGAAGAAGAATTACGGTTATTAGTTTCAGAAAGTTACAAAAATGGTGAAATTAATCAATCTGAATATAAATATGTAAATAAAATTTTTGAATTTGATGATCGGATTGCAAAAGAAATAATGGTACCTCGAACTGAAATGAATATTATAAGTAAAGAAATGCCCGCTGAAGAAGCTTTGCAAAAAATGTCTCGTGAAAAATATACAAGGTATCCAGTTGTTGATGGTGACAAAGACCACGTAATAGGTTTTGTAAATTTTAAAGATATTTTTACTGAGTTTGTACAGCATAAAGCTGTTAATAAAAAGACAGTAGAGCAATATGTTAGACCAATTATTTTAGTTATTGATTCTATTCCAATTCATGATTTGTTTTTAAAAATGCAAAAAGAAAGAACACATATTGCTATATTGATAGATGAATATGGTGGTACATCTGGACTTGTTACTGTTGAAGATATTTTAGAGGAAATTGTAGGAGATATTCAGGATGAGTTTGATACGGATGAACAGCCAGAAATTCAACAAGTTAGTGAAACAAAGACGATACTAGAGGGAAAAGTACTCGTTAGTGAAGTGAATACGTTATTTGGTCTAGCGATTGATGATGATGGTGTTGATACAATTGGTGGTTGGATATTAACGAAGAATATAGAGATTGCTGAAGAGGATTCCATTGAAATTGAAAATTATAAGTTTTGTGTGAAAGAATTAGACGGGCGCTATATTAAAAGGTTAGAAGTTACAAAAACAGTAGAATCGATTGTCGTTTTAGAAGATGAAAAACAAATTTCTTTACAAGAGCAAATTAGCTCGTAAACTCTGCTATATAGCAGAGTTTTTTTGAGCATAATGTTTTTGGAGGAATACGGGCTATGATACAATTACATAAGTCAGACCTTTCACTAAGTGAAGTATTATTTTATACATATATTTGGAAGGGGAAGAAAGATGAAAAAGCATTTATATATAAATGGAGATTGGAAGTCAGTAAACACGTATAAACCATTATATGCACCATACTCTGAAGAAACGTTAGCGGAAATTGCACAAGGAACGGAAGAAGATGTTCAAGAGGCTGTTACTTCTGCAAAAAATGCAATGAAAAAAATGAATACATTAACAGCATACGATCGGGCAACTATTTTAGAGAAGGTTGCGCAAATAATGGATGAAAGAAGAGAAGAGTTTGCAGAAATTATTGCAAAAGAGGCTGCAAAACCAATACGTGCTGCAAGGGGAGAAGTAGATCGTACTGTTCTAACATATAAATTTGCAGCAGAAGAAGCGAAGCGTATATATGGTGAAACATTGCCACTTGACGCAGCACCTGGTGCAGATGGGCGGATTGCCTATACGATTCGCAAACCAATTGGGGTTATAGGAGCTATTACGCCATTTAACTTTCCGTTAAATTTAGTAGCGCATAAAGTGGGCCCTGCAATTGCTGCCGGAAACACAGTTGTGTTAAAACCAGCTGATCAAACGCCATTATCTTCTTACGCATTAGTTGAATTATTTGAAGAAGCAGGGTTGCCAAAGGGAGCTTTGAATATCATTTCTGGTCCTGGTGCAACTGTTGGCGAGGCAATTGTTAAAAATGATGATGTTGCGTCCATTACTTTTACCGGAAGTCCGAAAGTCGGAATCGGAATAAAGGAAAAGGCTGGATTAAAACGAGTTACGTTGGAATTAGGATCCAATGCTGCCGTTATTATTGATGAAGATGTAGAGTTAACTGATGAGATTATGGAACGCGTGAAATGGGGCGCATTTGTTAATAATGGACAAGTTTGTATTTCGGTACAACGTGTGTTTGTACACGAAAAGAGAATGGATGAATTTCTTTCGAAGCTAAAGAAAGCGATGGAAACTGTTGTTGTTGGTGATCCAATGAATGAGGAAACGGATGTATCAGCTTTAATTTCGAAAAAAGATGTAAAGCGAATTGAAATGTGGGTGCAAGAAGCAATTAAGGAAGGAGCAACTGTTTTATACGGTGGTAAGAAGCGTGATGAAAGAATTTTCGAACCAACTGTATTAACAAATGTTCCAGAGCATGTATCTGTACAGTACCAAGAAGTATTTGGTCCAGTTATGACAGTAAATACATTTAAAGAATTTGATGAGGCGATAGAGAAAGTAAATCATTCACGTTACGGTTTACAAGCAGGCGTATTTACAAATAACTTATTTAAAGCGATGCGTGCAATTGATGAGTTAGAGGTTGGTGGGGTTATGATTAATGATATTCCAACGTTTAGAGTAGATCATATGCCTTACGGTGGTGTGAAAGAAAGTGGCACGGGTCGTGAAGGAATTAAATATGCAATTGAAGAAATGACAGAAATGAAATTAGTGTGTATTAAAAAATAAAGCAAAAGGTACACTTGTTTAATTAAGTGTACCTTTTATTTTACTTCATTTCTTGTTTAAAAATAGCATCTTCTACATAAATTTGTTCTTTATCTACAGCTGTGCTATGAGATAATACTAAACCGATTGGTGTTGCTGTATCTTTATTTTGAACAATTGTAAAAGGAATATTTTTTTCGTTTGCTAATTTAATGTATTTTGATAAATGTGGGTAAGCAATGCCACCGTTTAGGAGGATTTGTAATGATTGAGAAGAGCGTATGCTACTTGCTACTTCAGTATATACATTACTTTGCATTACTTGACCGATAGTTAAAGCGATTTCTACGCGCTCACGTAATGTAGTTAAATACATATTACGTTCTTCTGGTTTGTTTTGCTTTTGGCCATAAATGCCTTCTTGGAGATAGTCTTCCACATTTTTATTTACCATATTTTTCACACCTTTCACTTCCTATTGTACGCAAGAATTAAAAATGATGCAAAAAAAGTCGTTTTGAATACGGAAATAATTAAAAAAATGAGAAGGAAAAAGAGAGATTTGAATATAAATAATTAAATAAGAAAGAAAAAAATAATTTTATCAACAGAAATTAACAAAATGTGACAATAATCTATTAACGAAACATATTTTTTGTGTTAATATTCAAAATATAAAGGGTATTCGTCGTATGGAAATGGAGTGAATGGAGGTTTTTCCAATCGATAAGGATATTAAAGAAGTATTTTGTTCACACTTGAAAAACAATAGGCACCAATTCGTAGAGAACTGGAAAAACAAAATGATAATTTCTGAAAAAGATCCATTTAAACTAGAAGTAGTTCAAAATGGAGAGGATTTATTAGAGTTAATAATCGAACTTACTATGGAAGATAAAGATATAAATTATCTTCAACCATTATGCGAGAAAATCGCAATTGAACGAGCAGGAGCAGGAGCAGATGCGAATATTGGAGACTTTGTTTATAATGCAAATGTGGGAAGAAATGAACTTTTTGAAGCGATGTGTGAATTAGATGTTAGCGCTCGTGAATTGAAACCAATTATGGCCAAAATACATACTTGTTTTGACAAATTAATTTATTATACCGTTTTAAAATACTCGGAAATTATATCGAGGAATTTAGAGGAAAAACAGCAATATATTAATGAAACACATAAAGAAAGGCTGACGATTTTAGGCCAAATGTCAGCTAGTTTTGTACATGAATTTCGTAATCCGCTTACTTCAATTATGGGATTTGTCAAATTATTAAAGGCAGACCATCCGAGTTTATCGTATTTAGATATCATTTCGCATGAATTAGATCAATTAAATTTTCGAATCTCGCAATTTTTACTCGTTTCGAAAAAAGAAATGTGGAATGAATCGGAACGTTTTTGGCTTAATGACTTGTTCCAAGATATTATACAGTTCTTATATCCGAGTTTGGTTAATGCAAATGTTTCGATTGAAAAGAATTTGCCGTATCCAATACCACTTGTTGGTTATCGGAGTGAAGTGAGGCAAGTATTTTTAAATATTTTAATGAACTCAATTGAGGCTATGGAAGCAATGAAAGAAGAGCGGAAAATAATCATTGATGTTTTTGAAGAAGAGCAAGCTATTCGAATTGTGATAAAAAATAATGGACCGATGATTCCAGCTGAAAATGTAGAAACGATTTTTGAACCATTTGTAACTACTAAAAAATTAGGAACTGGTATTGGGTTATTTGTATGTAAACAAATTGTAGAAAAACATAACGGGTCCATTATGTGTCGTTCAGATAGCGATTGGACAGAATTTCAAATTGCATTTCAAAAGTAAACAGTCTACACCAAATAAATGGTGTAGACTGTTTTAATTTGTAAGTATAACGACTTCTAATTTAGGGTCTTTAGTTGAATAACCTACTATTGAAATGGTATAAATTATATTCGGTTCAACATCGAATTTAGGTAAAGTTAACAGGATTTTTTTATTATCTGCGAGTGAAACTTCAATATCTGCTGTACCAGGGCTAACTTGTAAAAAATCTGTTATTTGTTTAAAGAGCACATTTTCAAATAAATGATCTCCACCTTTTAAATCTACGTTAACAACAGGGGTATCTGGAGAAAAATGCATAAATCGAATTTTGGCTTGCCCAGATGGTATATGTGTATTATCAAGTATAGGTTGTAATTGTAGGTGATTATCACTATTTATTGCGGCAAGTGTATACGTATGATTTCCCATTATCGGTACTAAAGCTGAAAAAATTGGAGTTTCGTTCCCGACAGGGACGATATCAATGCGATATTTACCTTGCACTAATGATAAATAGGGGCTAAATTGCTTAAATGAAATGTTTTTGATTACCTTTTGTCCATTTACTAAAATGTCAACCGCAGGCGTGTTTGGTGCAGAATGAAAAATTCTTATATGTGACGGTAAAGCAGCTTCTTGTGAATCTCTTTTTTCATATGCCTGTACAAGTTTTGTAAGTGCATCGTAATACTTCATATATAGTTCTACATATTTTTTGGGATTGCTATATTGATAGTAACGGGCGAGCTGATCGTAACGTACAGCTTCTTGTCCATATTTTTCGATTTCAGATTGAGACATGCACATTCCTCCTTTGTCATCATTAAAACTATATGCGAAGTGAGAAAGAGGTTATGCGAAAAACTTGTATTTCTGAATGGGAAAAGTAAAAGATTAAAAACATATTTTGGGAGAAGTATGTCTGAGTATTATTGGCTAGTAAAGTGGTGCTAAAAGAGATGTATATGGAGTTAGTTAAGTTGAATAGAAGCTTATATTTACTAGGAGTAATAAAAATATAAAAAGACTAAATTATAAGGGCATTTCAATCAACGTATCGAATACATGTATAAAAAATTTTTAGTAAAGGGATTTTTTAATTTATAGGCAAACACACATACAAAGGGATAATTGTCCTACATAATTTATAAAGGAAAGGTAGTTTAACTTCGGTGGAAGGAGTGACACCTTGGGATGGGGATATCCCGATTATGATTGTGAATGAAGTTATGAAGGAATTTGTGTGAAAAATCGTTATATGACTGTTGAATTCGTAAAACGTATGGTTTTTTGATTTATTTTAGCGAGTCCCAGTAATATTGATAAAAGAGCGTCGTGCCGAACTGATTAATGTGGTTAATCGGTTCTTTTTTTATGTATAAACTGAAAATATTAAATGTGGAAAATTAGTTTCTATAAAAAGATTGTTATCATTGCGGCGAGATAATTGTCGAAATTTTTTTGGAAATATGCAATTTAAAGTAGGATAATAGGAAGGAGTTTAAAGGGAGTTCCGTCGAAGTTTACACAATGTCGGCATTTGAGGGAAGCTGGCATTATGTTAGGAAAACATTTAGTAATACGTTACTTTTATATAAGGGAGGGTTATTTGAGCGTATAGATAAGGATTAGTCTTTGTTTTAAGTTCTGAATTTTCTGTTTTCGAAACATTTATTAGCACTCATTTGTATATTTTATAATAGTATTTTGATAAATTCACTGCTTGTGCAGAGGATTCTTTTTTATGAAAGAAACGTCAATTTTCTTCATATACATATACAAATTGAAGAAATGGGGGAGCGCTATGCGCGATTACTTAATTAAACCACTTGTTGGTCAGCCGTATCCAATGATTTCACATGGAAAAGGTGTATATTTGTATGACCAGAACGGAAATAAATATTTTGATGGTTCGTCAGGAGCAATTACGGCAGGTATTGGACATGGCGTAAAGGAGATTGCAGATGTTATTAAAAAGCAAGCAGAGGAGATTGCTTTCGTATATAGATCACAGTTTACGAGTGAACCAGCTGAAAAACTAGCAAAGAAGTTAAGTGATTTAAGTGTAGGAGATTTGAACTGGAGCTTTTTCGTAAATAGTGGTACGGAAGCAAATGAAACAGCTATGAAAATTGCAATTCAGCATTTTCAGGAGCGCGGTATTCAAGGGAAACATAAAATTTTATCACGCTGGATGAGCTATCACGGTATTACGATGGGAGCCTTGTCAATGTCTGGGCATCCGCTGCGCAGACAACGTTTCGTATCTATTTTGGAAGATTATCCAACTATTCCAGCCCCATATTGTTTCAGGTGCCCTGTACAAAAGGTATATCCAACTTGTCAGCTTGCTTGTGCAACTGAACTAGAAAGATCAATTGAAAGAATTGGTGCGGAGCATATTGCAGCTTTTATTGCTGAACCGATTATCGGAGCAGCTGGCGGTGCGGTTGTACCGCCGAAAGAATATTATAAAGTGATTAAAGATATTTGTAGTCATTACGATATTTTATTCATTGCGGATGAAGTAATGACTGGGCTTGGTCGTACTGGTGCATGGTTTGCGATGGAGCATTGGGGTGTAGAACCGGATATTATGACGCTTGGTAAGGGATTAGGAGCGGGATATACACCAATGGCTGCGACGATTGTTAGTGACCGAGTTATGGAGCCAATTTTACGTGGGTCACGTTCTGTTATGAGTGGTCATACGCTAAGTGCAAATCCATTATCTGCAGCAACGGCTCTAGCTGTTATTGAATACATGGAGAAACATAATCTACCTGAAAAAACAGCGGAAAAGGGAGAATATTTAATTAAGGGACTACAGAAAGTTCAGCAACAATCGACAATTATTGCGGATGTGCGTGGAAAAGGGTTGCTGATCGGAATAGAATTGCAACCGTTTACAAAAGCTTCGGAGCTTATTTCGGTTGCAGCTAAAAATGGTCTCCTTTTATACCAAGCTGTTTCAGGGCAAGCAGGAAAAGAAGATAGCGCACTGCTTGTGGCACCGCCAATGACAACTACATATTCCGAGTTAGATGAATTACTTTCAATTTTTGCAAAAAGTGTAGAAGAGATGATGCAAAAAGGAGGGCATAGTATCGTATGACAACAATTACAAATACATTCAATAAATTAAAAGGGATAGAGGAAGTAATTTCTTTGTTCCATGATGATATGACATTAATGTTTGGGGGATTTGGGGGAATTGGATCCCCTCCAACTTTAATACAGGCTATTTTAGAAAAGGGAGTTACAAATTTAAATTTAATAGGAAATGACACTGGCTTTCCTGATGTAGGAATCGGTCGTCTTGTTACAAATGAACGGGTTAAGTCTTTAGTTACTTCCCATATTGGTTCAAATCCAAATGCAGGAAGACAGTTAAATGAAGGACGATTACAAATTGAGTTTTCCCCGCAAGGAACATTAGCAGAGCGTATTCGCGCTGGAGGCGTAGGGCTTGGTGGTGTTTTAGTTGATGTTGGTGTTGATACGATTGTTGAAGATGGAAAACGAACAGTCGAAATGAATGGCAAGACATACTTAGTTGAAACTGCATTAACTGCTGAAGTTGCGATTGTTTATGCGAAAAAAGCTGATCCGTTTGGTAATCTTGTATTCGACAAAAGTGCGCGGAATATGAATCCTCATGTTGCTATGGCTGGGGACATAACGATTGTAGAAGCAGAAGAAATTGTTCCACTTGGAAGTTTAGATCCTGAGGAAATTGTCGTTCCAGGTGTTTTCGTAAATTATATCGTACCGTCGGAAGGAGTGAATTGGAAATGGGTATGGGCGTAGAAGTGAGAGATAAGATTGCTAGGCGTGCGGCGAAAGAAATACAAAATGGCATGATTGTAAATTTAGGTATTGGCATTCCATCGCTTATACCGAATCATTTGCCTGACGATATAAATGTAATGTTTCATGCAGAAAATGGAATCGTCGGTATGGGGCCAACGCCAAGTAAAGGGAATGAAGACGAGAATTTATGTAATGCAGCAGGTTTACCGACTTCTCTTATTACAGGAGCGAGTTATTTTGATAGCTGCACTGCGTTTGGGATGATTCGAAAAGGTTTACTAGATATAACGATTCTTGGGTCATTACAAGTGAGTGAGAATGGAGATTTAGCAAACTGGATTGTACCAGGGAAACGTGTGCCCGGTATTGGGGGAGCGATGGATTTAGCACAAAAAGCGAAGCGTGTCGTTGTTGTGATGAATCATGTTGATAAATACGGAAATGCAAAAATTGTTTCAGAGTGTACATTGCCATTAACGTCAAAGAAATGTGTAGATTTAATTATTACAGATATGGCGGTTATGGAAGTGACTTCGAGTGGACTCATTTTACAAGAATTAATGAGCCCGTATACAGTAGAAGATATAAAGCGACATACGGAAGCTGAGTTTCAAATTGGCTCTAACTTACTAGTTATTGAATGAGGGGAGATATAATATATGAAGCAATTAAAAAAGCAAGTTTGTGATTATATTGAGAGTCATGAAGAGGAAAGTGTGAAATTTTTAACACGGTTAATTCAAGAAAAAAGCGTATCTGGTGATGAAAGTGGTGCGCAGGCAATTGTGATTGAAAAATTACGTGAGCTAGGTTTAGATCTTGATATTTGGGAACCATCTTTTTCTAAAATGAAAGATCATCCTTATTTTGTATCACCACGTACAAGTTTTTCAGACAGCCCGAACATTGTGGCAACTTTAAAAGGAAGCGGCGATGGAAAATCTATGATATTAAATGGGCATATTGATGTAGTACCAGAAGGCGATGTGAATCAATGGGACCATCACCCATATAGTGGTGAGAAAATAGGGAATCGTATATATGGCCGAGGAACGACGGATATGAAAGGCGGCAATGTCGCACTTATGCTTGCGATGGAAGCGATTATTGAATCTGGTGTTGAATTAAAAGGAGATATTTATTTTCAAAGTGTCATAGAAGAAGAAAGTGGCGGGGCAGGGACATTAGCGACTATATTACGAGGATATAAGGCAGATGGTGTCATTATTCCAGAACCGACTAATATGAAGTTTTTCCCGAAGCAACAAGGGTCAATGTGGTTCCGTCTACATGTAAAAGGGAAAGCTGCACACGGTGGTACACGTTATGAAGGAGTAAGTGCAATTGAAAAAAGCATGTTTGTTATAGATCATTTGAGAAAATTAGAAGAGAAGAGAAATGGTCGAATTACTGATCCGTTATTTAAAGGAATTCCGATTCCAATTCCAATTAATATTGGGAAAATTGAAGGTGGTAGCTGGCCAAGTTCTGTTCCTGATTCGTTAATTTTAGAAGGAAGATATGGTATTGCGCCGAATGAGACTATAGAGGCAGCAAAAGAAGAGTTTGAGAGTTGGATCGCTGAATTACATGATGTGGACAATTGGTTTGTTGAAAATCCAGTAGAAGTAGAATGGTTTGGAGCGAGATGGGTTCCTGGTGAACTAGAAGAAAACCATGAGTTAATTACAACACTTCAGCATAACTTTGTTGAAATTGAAGGGAAGGAACCAATGATTGAAGCATCTCCGTGGGGGACTGATGGAGGTTTATTTACACAAATCTCAGGTGTACCAACGATAGTATTTGGTCCGGGAGAGACGAAAGTAGCACACTATCCAAACGAATATATAGAAATTGATAAAATGATAGCTGCCGCAAAAATTATTGCATGTACATTACTAGATTGGTGTGAGGTGAAAAAATGAAATACTATGAATCTTTTAGAGAGCAGACAAATTGCCATACAGTAGAAGGAGTTTTAGATTATTTTAATAAACGTATTCGAATAGATCACTATACAGGAAATGTTGAAAGTATTATACAGACAATTGACGGACTAGCAGAGAAACATTCTTTCACTAAATGTATTATTAAAGGAAAGGGAGAGCATGTTTCAACATGGCTCTCTTTCGGTTTCTTATTGGAAGCGACGATACCTCATTATTTTCAAGGACACGATGCATACTTCTTTGTGAAATATAATAATGATGAAAGACGAAATAGTATTCATTGGTCTGAGGAAGATACTATTTTAAGTGGTGTAAAAGCAAAAGAAGTAAAAGAAAAAGTAGTCCCGGAGAAATTTCTGTTAAGAAAAGCGACTGAAGAAGATGCAGAAGAATTAGCAACTGTCTTTGGAAAAGTATTTGAAGTGTATCCGACACCTTTAAATGAAGCGAGTTATGTATTACAGACGATGAAAGAAGACGATACAATTTACTACGTATATGAATTTGAGGGGAAAATCATTAGTACAGCGTCTGCAGAAATGAACGTAAAGGAAGGCAATGCAGAATTAACGAATTGTGCTACTTTACCTGAATATCGTAAACATGGGTTTATGAAAAGTTTGCTCATTAAGTTAGAAGAAGAGCTTCAAGAAAAATCTATTTTCTGTTCCTATACAATTGCTCGATCGCTATCTTTCGGTATGAATGCTGCCTTTCATCAGTTAGGCTATACATATACAGGAAGACTGGCGAACAATTGCTACATTTTCGATAAGTTGGAAGATATGAATATATGGGTAAAAGATTTATCTAGCTATTCGAAAGCATGAAGGCTCCCGCCTCAAAATTCGGCTGTAAAGTAAAAAAGTTAGGTGGGAATCGGGCTGCTCGTAAAAGCCCGACTAATTAAAGTTTTACGTTATCTAATCAAAAATAAATTTCATCAAAATATTAGAACGGAATCGTCATGCTTATAATCGCACATAGGTATGCCGGAAATTCGGCATAGTATTTGCTGAATTTTCGGCAAAAGGGGGGATGACATTGCTAGCAGTTTCGACACAAGAAGTCATTGAAGCGATTTTGGGCAGTATTGATGAGGCTATACACGCAGTAGATGAAAATGGTATTACAATTTTTTATAATACAGTTGCTGCGAAACACGATGGATCCAAAATTGAAAAAGTGTTAGGAAAGCATTTGTTAGAGGCGTTCCCATCTTTAACTAGGGAAACGAGTACATTGATGAAAGTTTTAGATACAAAAAAACCAATTGTACATCAAGTGCAACATTATCAAAATTTAAATGGAGAAGATGTTTGTACTGTAAATACGACGTTACCTATTTTTATAGATGGGAATATTGCTGGTGCTGTTGAAATTGCGAAAGACTACTCTACAATTCAAAAGCTAACTGATACCATTGTCGATTTACAGTCGAAAATAAAGCGATCGTCTAGAAAAAAAGTGATTAAAAAGCATGCTGCATTTGAGACGATAGTGACAAATGATTCTCGCTTTAAACAGACGAAAGAGTTAGCGCAAAAAGTAGCGCCAACAGATGCAAACGTTTTAATATATGGTGAAACGGGAACAGGAAAAGAACTGTTCGTGCAAGCAATTCATGAAGCTTCTAAAAGAAAAAACAAGCCATTTATTGCACAAAACTGTGCAGCTTTACCAGAATCACTATTAGAAAGCTTACTGTTTGGAACGACAAAAGGTAGCTATACAGGGGCGATTGAACGGGCAGGCTTATTTGAACTTGTAGATGGAGGAACATTATTTTTAGATGAACTGAATTCAATGCCGCTCGATTTACAAGCGAAAATGCTACGTGTATTAGAGGATGGAGTCATTAGACGAATCGGTGATAATAAGACGAGGAAAGTAGATGTTCGCGTGATTACCGCGATGAATCAGCCGCCAGAAGTATGTTTACGAGAAAATAAAATTCGCACTGATTTATATTATAGATTAAATGTGTTTTCATTATATATCCCGCCACTACGTGAAAGAACTGAGGATGTATTACTATTAGCTTCTTATTTCTTGAAAGAATATAATAAAAGCTATAAAAAAGGTGTACTTCAAATTGATAAGGAAGCGAAAGAAAGACTACAAGCTTATCAATGGCCTGGAAATGTTCGTGAGTTAAAACATACAATTGAACATGCTGTCATTATTGCGGAAGGAAATGCATTAACCGCAAATTGTTTACCTCGTATATTTAAGAAAGAGAAACTTCCAAAGAAGAAAAGTATATTACCGCTTCGGGAAGCTCTTCATCAAACAGAAAAGGAATTAATAGACCAAGCGTTGATTGAAACGGAAGGAAATATTTTGCAAGCAGCAAAAATGTTAGGTATTCCGCGTCAAACGCTTCAATATAAACTGAGTAAGTACGACAAAACCGCCGAATAATCGGCGGTTTTTGTGTGTTTGCACCAATAAAAGAACGTTTACATATATAAAAGGTAATGAATATGATAGTTAATATTCTGTTATTACTGCACTTGAAAATATTTTTTCTCCTATATAGTAGGGTATTTCGCACATTTACTTATCAAGAATATGAAGTTGGCATAACAATTGCTTATATAAAGGATGAGCGTATAAAAAGGGGGAATAGCAATGTTACATGATGTATACAAACCAAATCGTCACTGGAAGGATATCGAATTATGGAAAGATGTTACTGAAGAGCAATGGAATGATTGGGTTTGGCAATTAACGAATACGATCAAAACGTTAGATGACTTAAGGAAAGTGATTAACTTAACACCTGAAGAAGAAGAGGGCGTTAAAATTTCAACGAAAACGATCCCGTTAAATATTACACCGTATTATGCTTGGCTAATGAATCCTGATGACCCACGCTGTCCGATTCGGATGCAATCTGTACCGATCTCGGAAGAGTTATATAAAACGAAATATGATTTAGAAGATCCACTTCATGAAGATGAAGATTCACCAGTTCCAGGGCTAACACATCGTTATCCTGACCGCGTATTATTCTTAGTAACGAATCAATGTTCTATGTATTGTCGTTACTGTACACGCCGTCGTTTTAGTGGACAAATTGGAATGGGTGTACCGAAGAAACAATTAGACGATGCGATTGCTTATATTAGTGAAACACCACAAGTACGTGACGTTTTAATCTCTGGTGGTGACGGTCTTCTAATTAATGATAAAATTTTAGAATACGTATTAAAAAATTTACGAGAGATTCCGCATGTTGAAATTATTCGTATCGGAACGAGAGCACCAGTAGTATTTCCGCAACGTATTACAGAAAACTTATGTAACATTATTAAAAAGTACCATCCAGTATGGTTAAATACACATTTCAACACTTCTATTGAAATTACAGAGGAATCGAAAAAAGCATGTGAAATGCTAGCGAACGCGGGTGTTCCAATTGGAAACCAAGCGGTAATTTTAGCAGGTATTAACGATAGCGTTCCAATTATGAAAAAGCTAATGCATGACTTAGTAAAAATCCGTGTACGTCCATATTATATTTACCAATGTGACTTATCTGAAGGTATTGGACATTTCCGTGCACCAGTTTCTAAAGGTCTTGAAATTATTGAAGGCTTACGTGGACATACTTCTGGCTATGCAGTACCGACATTCGTTGTGGATGCACCGGGCGGAGGCGGAAAAATTGCGCTTCAGCCAAACTATTTAATTTCACAAAGTGCGGATAAAGTTGTACTTCGTAACTTTGAAGGGGTTATTACGACGTATCCAGAACCAGAGAGCTACATTCCAGGAAGAGCTGAAGGTTACTTTAAAGAAATTTATCCGAACTATGAAGAAAAACGTTCAGATGTTGGTATTGCAGGTCTTATGAGCGATAAGAAATTTAACCTTGTTCCAGATGATTTACAGCGTATGAATCGTCGTAAAGACTATGAAGATAATGATACGCATGCATCTTTAAAAGATAAACGTGATAAGCGAGACCAATTAAAAGATAAAAAATATCAATCGCAAATGGCTAAATTAGAAGAAAACGACAAAAAAACTGAGGGTGATGCAGTATGAATTGTATGTGGTGTGACAGTACAGAAGCGAAAGAAAGCTTGAATACTGTGTATTGGGAACTACCAGATGGTACGAAAGCCATTGAAATCCAAAAGACACCATGTATTTCTTGTTCCTCATGTGGAATGGACTATCAAGCAGACCATACTGTAAAAGAAATTGAAGATCAGTTGTTTTTAATTTATACGAAAGATTTGCCAAAACAACTAACATATGAAGAGTTAATGGGAAGACCAAGACTATTAAAAAGAAATTATTTCGACTTTTAACCAGCTTTTATGCTGGTTTTTTTCTTTTTTGCCTTGTATAATGTACCCAAGTTAGAAAGGCAGGGAATATTTTTGAAAAAGACATTTTACCATTATATGATGAAGCATCGCGCAGCTTTATTTAGAAATGAAATTTCAGATTTAGCAGAGGCAATGTATGATGATTTAAGTTTTCCGAAGCAATCTGAAGACTATGATGAAATTAGTTCATACTTAGAGTTAAGTGGAATGCTAGAAAGTATGTCTATATTTGATGAAGCGTGGGATTTATACATACAAGAAGGATAAAAACGATTTGAAAACATACAGAATACATTACTTCTTGAAAGTGAAGTATTCTGTATGTTTTTTTATATGAAATGTCTTGATTTAAAGCTAGTCTATTTACTAGCTTTTTTTGCGTTTCACATAAATTTTATGTAGTGATATTTTTTTATCGAAAAAATTTATGAATATAAGCTTCTGTGATAAGCGTTTTTAAGTAGGTTGCATATACTGTTATCAAAATCACGACGTCAAAAAAAGGAGAGATAGAGATGGCAAGAAAAAAACAACCTAAATACAACGTAGGGGACATAGTCGTGATTACGCTATATGGAACCGTTGGTAAAATCACAAATATGAAAGTTTTAGATGGGGTTTATGTATACGAAGTCAATAATCACGATGGATTTTATGTAGAACAAACATTGCAGCACGTTACAGAGCAAGAAATGAAAAAGGGCGATACGGAGTGGATTGAATTAAATTATAATTTCACCTTTGGTGATCTCGTGCAAGTGACTGGATATGATAAAGATGTTTTCCGTATTGTTGGTTTTCGTACAGAGGTATGGAGATACAAAAATGACGCATGGGAAGATACGATATATGAGTTATCACGAATTACGGATGGTGAATGGTTAGAAGCGGATGAATCAGATTTAACTTTACTTGCCAATGCTCAAACGGCAAATGCAATTTTGAAGAAAATGAAACAAGATAAAGCCGGCATGAATAAATTGGATTTAGGAAAATTAAAGTCAATTAACAACTCGAAAAAAGTGAGTGTTAAGACAAATCGTCAAGAAATCATAGATGGGTTACTTGATATTTATAACGATTATCAATTGTTATTTGATACATTTAAAGATGAAGAATATAAAATTGTTATGGATGTTGTTCATAATTATTTAGTTAAATTGACAGAGAAAAAATAGTTAACTAGACAGAGAGAATAAATTGAACAACAACATATGCAGTATAAGGTATGCCTACAATTATTAAAAAAATAAAAAGCCATTTAATAAGAGAGTCTGCCCATTGATCTTCATGCATGAACTCTTCTTTTGTTTGTTCTACTTCGTATTGGTATTCCATTATTATTTCCCCCTTTTGGATAGCTTGTACTACCATCGTATGCACCTCGTCCAAATGATATGACCTATAAAAAAAGAAAAACTATTTTTCTAATCTCATATACATAATTTTGAGATTTTTTCATAAAACAGAAATAAAGGAGTGATGCTCATGAAGGAAATTGAAGTCGTAATTGATACGGAAGAGATTGCGGAGTTTTTTTATGAGCAACTAATTGAAAGGGGATACGTCCCAAAGCGAGAGGAAATTGAAGATCTCGCAGATATTACATTCGAGTATTTATTAGAGAAATGCATGATTGACGAAGTTTTTGATGAAGAGGAAGATTGAAAGTAACGGCGGGCTAAACTCGTCGTTTTTTACTCTTTACAAACTTGTCACAAATGTGCTTATAAATTATTGGTATAATTAAGAGAAAATTTTACTAAAGAGGTGAAGGGATGTTCAAAAAAATTATTGATTCTTTATTAGGAAAGAAAAAAAATCGTTCGTATTCGAGTAGTGATTATCGTCATAGAGGGCGCTCTTATTCAAGTAGTGACTATAAGCGACGTTCATCTGGTTATGGACACCAACATTATAAAAGAAAACGTAAAAGCCGTAGCTTCTTTTCAAGTAGCTGATGAAATGGCATCGTGTACTAGCTTTATTTGATAGACCACTGCGAAAAAATACAATTGTAGCAGAACGTTATAAAATTGAATCAGTAATTGGAATGGGCAGTTATGGGGTTACATATGTCGTTAATGATTTACAAATAAATAGATATAAAGTCTTAAAACAGTTAAGACAAAGTAAACAAAGATATGAGTCTGGTAGAAAATCATTTGAGCAAGAGAAAATGATTTTACAAACATTGAATCATCAAGCAATTCCTAGTTTCTATGATCAGTTCTTATGGGAGAAAAAAAGCTTTTTTGTGATGGAATATATGCCTGGTGAAAATTTTGAAGATTATATTTTCTCAGATGGGCGTGTATATAAAGAACGTGAAGTTTTTGAAATTTTATATGAAATATTAGGAATTGTTTCAGTTTTTCATAGTAAAGGTATTATTCACCGAGATTTACGTATTCCGAACATATTAATGAAAGAAAATCAAATTAGTATTATTGATTTTGGATTAGCTAAATATAAAGGTGAGGATGATGAGCGAGCTACAACGTATGAAGGTGAACAAGCTTTGATGCGAGAAGTTCACTTTCGTAGCGATTTTTATGCGCTTGGCCATTTCTCGTTATTTTTATTATATGCAGGATATGAATCTATTGAAAAACATGAAAAGCCATGGTATGAAGAGTTAACTTTGAAAAATGATAATCGTGAAATATTGATGCGAATGTTACAAATAAAAACACCGTACTATGAGAATGTACAAGATTTAAAAAAAGATATAGCTTTTGCTTTAGAAAGGATGGAGACTCCATGTTTCAAAAGTTTTTAGCGAGTGTTGGCATTGGTAGTGCAAAAGTAGATACTGTTCTTGAAAAAGAGGAGTATGTAGTTGGAGAAACGATAGTAGGGAAGGTTCGTATAACTGGGGGATCAGTTAGCCAACGAATTGAAAGCATTTACTTAACGTTATCTACATCATATGTAAGAGAAGTGGATGATAAAAAAGTAACAGCAACGTTTGACTTAGAGCGAGTTCGTTTAACAGATCCATTTTCTGTAGAGCCAAATGAAAAGAAAGAAATTCCATTTTCATTTAAGATGCCAATTGAAGCACCACTAACACTTGGAATGAAAACGGTTTGGGTTCATACAGGCCTTGATATTAAAAATAGTATTGATCCAAGTGACCGTGATTACATTCAAGTGTTGCCAAATGCACTATTGAACAGTGTATTAGAGAGTGTAAATCAATTAGGTTTTAAAGCGCGTCATATAGAATGCGAAGAATTACCATATCGATTACGTAAGCAAGTACCATTCGCACAAGAGTTTGAGTTTATTCCTGTTTCAGGACAGTATTATGGGAAATTAGATGAATTAGAATTATTAATCTTGCCAAGTTCCCACGATCGGTTAGAAATCATTATGGAAGTAGATAGAAAATCACGTGGATTGGCAGGTTTATTTGCAGAAGCACTTGATCTGGATGAGAAGGTTATTCGCTTTACAGTAACGAATGAAGATATCCCAACGATGCAGCAAAAAATTAACAATTATATTTTTTAATAAACTATGCATAAAAAAGAAATGGAGAGGAAAACTAAAACAACCGCTCCATTTTTTTGCATAGTGAGGTTATGTATGTGAAACGATATCGACATTTATACTTGTTAAGCTTTACTCTACTCATTTGTTTTGTCGCACTATCACTTTCGTATCATACCGCTTGTATTGAGAAATTTGACAATATAGTTGCACACTTTATTCAAAGTTTTCGAAACGATTATTTGACAACCTATTTTACTTGGGTGTCCTTTATCGGTTCCAAAAGAATATATTTTCCGTTACTCATTATTCTTGTAATGTATTTTCTCGTTAGAAAAAAGTTGCTTAGTGCATTACTTCTAACAATTAATTACTACGGATCTCGTTATTTAAACAGTATGCTTAAACTATGGTATGAACGGGCAAGACCTGATGTAACGCAGCTTGTTACTGCAACTGGATATAGTTTTCCGAGCGGTCATACGATGAATGCTACTGCTTTTTTAGGATTTATTGCATACGTCACAATTACTGAAGAGCGTATTTCATTGCATAAAAAACTGTTGATTATTCTTATAGCAAGCTTTGTTGTATTATCTATTTCAGTTAGCCGAATATATCTTGGCGTGCATTTTCCATCTGACATATTAGCAGGATGGGCAGCTGGCGGTAGCTGGCTCGTTTTATGTGTTATATTTCATAAAGCGTTTATAAAAAAAGAACCTATGTCATAATAGGTTCTTTTTCCATTGGTTCAACATGAATGTGGGCATGGTAAATTCCGAATTTTTTTCGAAGCATGGCTTCGATGTTGTCAGTAATACAGTGACTTTCTCCAACATCCATACGAGCGTCTACCTCGATTGTAATATCAACGTACGTTTGATTCCCGTACATACGCGCTCGAATATCTACAATGTTTTCCACACCAGAAATATGCTCAATAGCATCAGCATATTCTTCCATTTTATTAGGATCAATGCCATCTGTTAGCATATGAGAAGCTTCTACGAAAATTTCCCATGCAGTTTTACAAATAATAAGGCCGACAATTAGAGCGGCAATAGGATCTAAAATAGGCATTTGGAACTGTGAGCCGACAATGCCTACAACTGTACCAATACTTACGAGCGCATCTGATAAATTATCCTTTGCGGCAGCTTCTAATGATTTACTCTTTGTTCGAATTGCAATCTTTTTCGTATACCTAAATACACAGTACATAACGACAGCAGAAAATAAAGCTACCCATGCAGCAAGTACATTGGGCGCAACTTGTTTCGGATTTAAAAATGATTGAATGGCACTAATAACAACTTCTAATCCGACCGTTGCCATAATGAAAGAAGCAACAAGCGAAGCTATTTGTTCTGCACGCGAATGCCCATATGGATGATCTGGATCTCGAGGTTTACGAGAAATTTTTAAACCGATTAATATTGCTAAAGAGGCACCAATATCCGTTAAGTTATTCAAACCGTCAGCACGTAATGCGCTAGAGAGGGTAATATAACTGATGATAATTTTCATAGAGGATAAAAATATGTAGGCCATAATGCTGACAATAGCACCTTTATCAGCTTCTTTATGAGAAAGAGTATCCATTTTAATCACGCACCTTTCTTTAAAGGAATTTCTTTCTATACATAGAGTATCAAATGAAACTCGTGTGGGTCTATACAAACATTGTTGACACTTTATAGCTTTTTAAGTAGGGGGTAACAATGTTTCGTTAAGGAAAAATATGTTGAAAAGTACAAAGTGAGGGTATGAATATAATTGGGAATCATTCACAATGAAAGGGATACGATGGTAGGTGGATGTAGAAACGAATGCTTTTCTTACTATGTATTTTTCTAATAATGACTGGATGTAATTCATCAAATGATGAAATTGTGAAGAAGTATTATATTTCTAAATGATCAATATCTACATGTAAAGGATACGGTGGATTAAATGAAAGATATGTAATGAACATAGAAAACAAACAAATAATCAATGGGGTTCATAATTTTTGGATTGAAATGAAAAAACAAAAGGAAAGTGGCGAAATACCACAATACGATATATTAATTACATATGAAAGTGGTGATACGAACGTATACATCTATACTTAGGGGATGAAGGGGGAAAGGAGTGTAATTATGTACATTGGTCATGAAGAAAGAGCTACGACAATAATTGTGAAAAAAGATGAAAATCCTCTGAAAAATATTTTTCAGAGGATTTTCATCTTAGTATGCTTCTAAAAACTCAGTAACTTGCTCTTCAGTTTTTGCATTAGCACTATGTAAGTGGCCTAGCTTCTCGCCATTTTGATATACAAGTAAACTTGGAATACCCATTACTTGATACTCTTCAGCGATACTTGGGAACTCATCTTTATTAATAGAATACCATTCAAACTTATTGAACTCTTCCATTACCTCTCCGATAAAGTTGTCCATGCGTACACAATCTGGGCACCATGTAGTAAAGAACTTAACAACTACTGGCTCCTCACTTGCGATGATGTCCTTGAATTCCTTGTCAGACTTGATTTCTCTCATGTTTTTGACTCCTCTCAATGTCACACGGATAAGCTAGTATTTTTATGCAAAATCCGTAATTGCAAACATTTTGCAAACATTAGTGTTTTTGAAATAGATTGTTTGCAAAATCTTCGACTGCTTTTTCTTGTAGGCCTGGTACAACATGTGAGTAGGTGTCTAATGTGATGCCTACTCTTTTATGTCCTAATCGTTCACTGACAATCTTCGGGTGAATACCTTGTTTCAACATTAATGTTGCATGGGTATGCCTTAAATCATGGAAACGAATATCAGGAACCTCACTTTTCTTTATAAGCTTTTTCTTCATTTTTTGCAAGTAGCTGGGATGGCATGATTAGAAATTTCTTTAGATATTTATGGGGAAGTATCGTTAATAGAGTGACATTAAAACTAAATGGACTAGATAATTAGAAAGTGAGAGTGATTCATAATGAATTTTTCAAAAGAAAATACAAAAAAGATTCCGTAACTGAAAAAATGGGTTGCGGTTTTTTCTTTACTTGAATTTTATTATATTAAATTCGGTATGCGAAAAGATTTTAGATGAATTGGCGCCTTATTTGTCTGCACTTGGTATGGACTTAGGTATATGGACAGACCATGAGGAAATCTCTGAATATACTAATAAAAAAGGAGATGTTGAGTAATGGCGCGTTATAGTTTACATGGAGGACACAATAGTATTGTACAAGGGGCTAACTGGGGAAATCGGAAAGAGCATGTTTTGGATCGTCAAGTTAAAGATGCGGTTGCGGCCAAGTTAAAAGCTTTAGGACACACAGTCTATGATGATACGGACGAAGTAGGAAGCACTCAAGCTCAAAATTTAAATAATATTATTCGTAATAGTAATTCACATGTTGTAGATTTAGCTATTGCTTTTCACCTTAATGCAAGTGATGGGACTGGGCAGGGTGTTGAAGTGCTGTATTATGATCAGAATGAACTAGCATCTAAAATTTCAGCTCAACTAGCAAAAGATATTGGATGGCGTGATCGTGGTGCGAAACAACGTAAAGATTTAGCAGTATTGAATGGGACTAAAGCACCAGCTATTCTTATCGAATTAGGATTCATTGATAATGATTCCGACATGGCAAAATGGGATGTTGATAAAATCGCTAATTCAATCGTTTTTGCTTTAACTGGACAATCTGGTGGAGGTAGCCAACCACCTCAAAAACGTAATATTGTCGAAGTTGGTGGAATAGGTAAAGAAAACTTGGCTGAATTAGTAAGTGCTTTAAACTCAGTTAAGATGACAGGTAACTTAATTCTTAGAAGTGATGGCTATGTTTATCCTGTAACTGATCCAACTAGCGATACTCAATTAAAAGCATTCACTGATTATCTTGACCGTAAAGGCTGGGCATATACTGTTAAGTAAACATACTATGTAAATACAAATAAGCCTATGTAAAGCGAAAAAAAGAGGCCTACTCGTATGATGAGTAGGCTGCTTTTTTATTTTATAAAATAAATTAATTTGAATAGAGGTTTTCCTCAAGCATTTATTAAAGCTACGAATATTTATAAGAATATGAGTATGGAAACAGGTCTAATTTTGGAATAGCGGAGGAGATTGTTGTGGACATAACTCAAAGTGTGGCAAGAATAGTGGTAAATGGGAAAGACCTTCCGTTCACTGCAGTTCAAACTTCTGCGTGGAATAATGGTCCTGTATATGATGTAACTGTTTCAACAAAGCAGAGAGTGAACGAGCTTTATCAATTTATGTGGTCACAGGTACCAGTTACACTTACGATGTATTTTCTTCAAGGAGCAGACTTAATGCGATTTGTAAGGATTACTGGGATTAATGAAAGTGTAACGGGAGAATATATATATCATTTCTCTTGGGGATAAAAGCAATTTAAAGTAGCCTAAAAGCTACTTTTTTATTTTGTTAAGGAATTATCGGAAAATCGTGAATGAAAAGTCCCTCCAAAATATATGAAGTGACTTTTCATTCACAAATACTAATAAATTAAGAATGTATGAAAAAGGTTGTAAGTTCACCTATATAAGGAGGGCTGATAGAGCTAGCCACATATAGTTTTTTATTTGAGGTACATTTATTTTTGGATCATAAAATCACCTTTAATAGTTAAAGTATTATTAGCAGATGAAGCTTGGAAGTGAAATAGGAAATTAGGAGGGAAATAGAAACGTTTAAAATGAAAAACGTGCTAAAGGCTAGTAGACTAGCTCTTAGCACTCACTGAAATAATTATACATAACATACTTTGTAATAACTTATTCGGAAGTGAGTTGAAATTAATGTTTTATTCATATGTGGATTCTCAAGTTGGCATACGACCAGCGTATGGTACGGCTATAACGTATAGCGGGGCACAAAGTACAGTTCAAGCTGTTCAACAAGCATTGCAAATGCAACAACAAATGCAAATGCAGCAAGGTATACAACCGTATTATTCCTCAATGGAGTATTTTTACCCAACGCAACATTTTACACCATATGGAATTGCTTTTACTTCAATTCCATATGGAACAGTATTCAATTTATAAATATAGAGGAATAAAATGAATACAAAAGGGTGCAAGTAAAAAGCACCCTTTTAAAAATAAGAATAGCTAGTCCAAACCTCTCTAATCAATCTTGCATAATATGTAGTAATAAGCTTGAAAGGGGAACGAGTATGTCTTGTTATTACTACTGTAAGTATTGTAAGGATTATAAAAAGAAGCAACATGATTGTCGTAATAACACTAGTAAGTGTCATGCCAACAAGGATAACCTTGTTAGGGCATCAACATTTAGAGCTAGAAATACTGTAAATCAAAATGTTCCTGCTAATACTTTTGTGAAAGTGTTATTCCAAAATGAACAATTTGATTTAGCAAATGAGTATAATCCAGCAACGTCTATTTTTATGCCGAAGACGAAAGGCGTATATTCTATTATTGGAACGATTGGTTTCTTTCCAAACGATACAAATTTAAATTATAGAGCTCGTGTAGAAATTCGTGTGAATGGAAATGCAGCAATAGCTATAGATAATGACTTTTTTGGTCCAATAGGTTTTGGAAATGTTGTAAGTGTTTCAACAATCATTCAATTGAATGCAGGAGATATAGTTGAGATTTATGCACAAAGTAGTATAGATGGTGTTTTAAGCCCCTTAGAAGATGGTTCGCACTTTGAAGCGGCAAGATTTCCGTCTCCTACTAAATAAAGTAGGTAATTTAAAAATGAATAGAAGTTTAATAATAGATCCTCACCAAACAGGTGGGGATTCATTTCTTTATTAATAATAGTAACAGCTCATCCAAGCTTTTCTAATCAATTTTGCATAGTATGTAATAATAAATTTAAAGGGGGACTTACTACGTCTTATTATTACTGTAAGTATTGTAACGAGTACAAAAAGAAGAGTCATGATTGTTATAGGAAAAGTAGTCAATGTGATGGGAAGTATGTAAAAGTAAATTGTTGTGGTAATAAGAAAGAGGAGCTTGTAAGAGCGTCGGCATTTAGAGCTGTGAATACAGTTAATCAACCTATTCTGGCAAATACGTCTGTTAAAGTGTTATTTCAAAATGAACAATTTGATTTAGCAAATGAATATAATCCAGTAACATCCACTTTTATGCCTAAGACTAGAGGGGTGTATAGTGTATTAGGGAATATAACATTCTCACCAAATGATATTAATGTGAATTACAGAGCTAGAGTAGAAATTCGTGTAAATGGAAATACAGCAATAGCTATAGATAATGATTACTTTGGGACAGGGGTATTTTTTAATAATGATGTTTCAGTCACTTCTATTCTTCAATTAGAAGCAGGGGATGTAGTTGAAATTTTCGCAGAGAGTAGTATTGATGGCGTTATTGTACAAAACGTTAATGGTTTAAATACTGTTCATTTTGAAGCGGCAAGGTTTCCTTCTCCAATTGAATGGAGCTGATAAGTAGATGTTTTATAGAAAGTTTGTTAAGACCCTCACTAAATAGTGTGGGCTTTTTATTGTTTTTCTAAAATATATAAGCAATCAGATTTAATTTCGTTTATTATATGAGTGTTTTATGAATTAGATATAATAGAAGAGAAATGAATGGTAATAGTGAGAGTATAATATATAGAAGGTTATTGTCGAATCCACACGATGGATATAAAAAAAGAGCATACATAAAAAGTATGCTCAAAAGAAAGATAGGTTTTATGAGTGGATAATCTCCATAGGATAATATATGCGTGTTTAATGAAAATGTGTAAAGAATCAATAAATTATCAATGGAATATCATGAAATGAGTAATTTTAGTTTAGGGATGTAGTTGTTTTCTTTCGAAATAATCTAGGTAACAAAGTTGTGAAAATCGTGCATGATGGGGACTAACAATGGGATAATGATCGTACTTCAGTTACATATTTCTTAAAGGTTGGATATTGCGTGATAGTTTGGCATTTAGGGGTGAGTAGTTGATTAATTATAGAAACATTTGTAATTACTTCGTTACAAGGACCGAAAAATGTAACTTTTAGTTTTGAATTCGGTGGAACTTTGAACACGATAGGTTCTTTTTTCATGAAATCAGCTCCTAATATTCCACATTATATGTGCTTCACCTTTTGATTTAAATGATTATTAAGGTGTATTTATATAATATGAAATCTTTGTTAAGTTGATTATAATATAGAACCTCATTGTCGTATAAGTACATAAACATGTGGGGAAAAGCGGAGAATACTCTATGAAATGTATAATTAATATAATATGAAAAATGATTTGATTATCTAATGCATTTTATGTCCTGATACATATTACGGTAGTAAGAATAGTATGAGGAGGTAATAAAAGAATGCAAGAAAATGTACAAGCTCAGCCACAGCTTTCACCACCGTGGATCACACATTTTAATGAACTAAGAAATTCAATTGGTGCTGATCCAACAGTTACAGTGGGGCCACTTATTCCGGTTGGCGGGAATTATATTATTTTAGTGCATGCGTTAAGTAATGAAAAAGCGAGAGCATTAGCAACGCTTCTAAAATCTTCTGTACAATTTGGAAATGTAAGTGTAACGGTTATTGTAACGAATAATGAAAATGAAATTGTAAATCCATTTCCTTGTCCACTAGATGCATTTGAAATTGCGCATTTATTTCAAGTAGCGTTAGAGAATAATCCTTATTTTGAACAAGTTGTGGTACAACCTCAGTTCCCTGGTGGAGTGAATGTTGTATTTCCAGTTTTTAAAGCGGAAGTGATTCAATTTTTTAATGATGATATTTCAAATCTATGTCAAACGTTTACAGGTGTTGCTGCAAATGTGTTTCGTGATGTAATGCAGGATGATGTTTGTGATATCCCAATATTATTTTCCACAAGTTGCGTTATGAACAGTGAAAATCCACAATTACAAAATAAAGATTTAGAACCAAAGTTGTTTTATTAAGATGCAAAAAGACATTTTCAAAAATCGGAAATGTCTTTTTTTATGTATTAATATTATTTTGTACCAAAATTTATTGGCTGGCAATCAGTGGTAAAATGTAAAAAAATTATAGTTTTACTCAATTTTAAATAGGCTGGATAGCGTATGGAATTGTTGATTACAGATAGAAATGAAATAAACAATGAGTGTTAGGCTAGACTATTATAAAAAGATAGTTCACATATAGGGGTTTTCTACGTACAAGCAAATAAACATAGGACATATAGAAGATTTTATATTATCAACAGAAAAATCATTTTTAAATAAATTGATATTTTCACGCCTAATTATATGAGTTAGAGGAGAGATTGAAAGAAGTAGTTTTAAAGATTATATATTTCAAAAAATAAAGATTTCTTCTTATTTATATTATAGATAGATAGTAATAGATATATGTGGATTACGCTAAAACAAGCTTTGAATATGATAATAAAAAGGAGTTGAATTGTAATGGGTTACATTGTTGATATTTCAAAGTGGAATGGAACTATTAATTGGGAAATTGCAGCGCCTCAACTAGATTTAGTTATTGCTAGAGTGCAAGATGGTTCAAATACGGTGGATTTTATGTATCAAAATTATGTGAATGCAATGAAGAAGCATAGTGTTCCGTTTGGTAATTATGCATTTTGTCGTTTTATTTCTATTGCAGATGCAAAGAAAGAGGCACAAGATTTTTGGAATCGTGGCGATAAGTCTGCTGCGTTTTGGGTGGCGGATGTTGAAGTACAAACGATGGTAGATATGCAAGGCGGGACACAAGTATTTATAGATGAATTACGTCGTTTAGGTGCGAAAAAAGTAGGTTTATATGTTGGGCATCACACGTATGTATCGTTTGGAGCGCGTAATATTGATGCTGATTTTGTATGGATTCCTCGTTATGGAGGGAATAAGCCGGCGTATCCGTGTGATATTTGGCAATATACGGATTCGGGGAATGTTCCTGGGATCGGGAAATGTGATTTGAATCAATTAATAGGAAATAAGTCACTTTCCTGGTTTATAGATTCGAATCAAGAAAATCAATCTAATGTAGTGGATTTGCAGCAATCAAGTGGTATTGGTATTGCAGTTTCAAAATATCCTGATGGATACGGCATAAATTTATATGAAAATCCTGTGAACCCCCAGTATACAGGTGCAATCACTAAGAAAATCCCGTATTTAATTTTAAACAGTTATTGGGGAGGCGGCGATAAAGATATGATTTGCTTAGGGAATGATAAGCAGTGGGTATATTTAAACCATTTTGATGTGAGATGGTATTATGCTTCTTCAAAATATCCTGTCGGGTACGGAGTGAATTATTATGGAGAGCCTGAATGTATTAATTATAAAGGAAATATAGATGGATCAACATCTTACCGTGTGTGGGGAAGAGTAAAAAATGCGGTAGATATCGGACAAAGTAGTTGGATACCGGAAAAACATTTAATCATTAAGTAACCTTAGTCGTTAAATGTTTTTGAGGCATTCGTAAAGAGTCTTCTCATTAATAAATAGTGAGAAGATTTTTCATATTTGTGTATAAAAAATATGATACATATTTGATTCAAATGAAATGAATTACATATGGAAAACACACTGTTTTCACAATAACGGTGTATAGTTACGTTGCATAATAATAAAAGTGAGGTATTTGAATTGAAAAAGAAAAAGCTATTTTTGGGAACAATTATTTCATGCGTGGTACTCGCATTATCTGCATGTGGTTCCTCAGACAACGTAGTAACATCAAAAGTAGGAAATGTTACAGAGAAAGAGTTAAGTAAAGAATTAAAACAAAAATATGGAGAAAGTACATTATATCAAATGGTATTAAGTAAGGCGCTGCTAGATAAATATAAAGTTTCAGATGAGGAAGCAACAAAACAAGTAAAAGAAGCAAAAGATAAAATGGGTGACAATTTTAAAGAGACTTTAGAAAAACTTGGGTTAAAAAACGAAGATGAATTAAAAGAAAAAATGAAACCAGAAATTGCATTTGAAAAAGCGATTAAAGCGACTGTCACAGAAAAAGATGTAAAAGATAACTATAAACCAGAAATGAAGGTAAGTCATATTTTAGTAAAAGATGAAAAAACCGCTAAAGAAGTAAAAGAGAAAGTGAATAATGGTGAAGATTTTGCCACTTTAGCGAAGCAGTACTCAGAAGATACTGGTTCAAAGGAACAGGGCGGGGAAATAGCTGGTTTTGGCCCTGGGCAAACTGTTAAAGAATTTGAGGAAGCTGCGTATAAATTAAATGCAGGACAAGTAAGTGAACCAGTTAAAACATCTTACGGTTACCATATTATTAAAGTGACCGATAAAAAAGAGTTGAAACCATTTGAAGAAGTGAAGGATAAGATCCGTAAAGATTTAGAACAACAAAGATTACAAGATACGACAGGTAAATGGAAACAGCAAGTAGTCAATGATTTATTAAAAGATGCTGATATTAAGGTGAATGATAAAGAATATAAAGAGACATTTAAATTTCTAGAAAAGAAATAATACGGATAAAAAAACAGAAATGTAGCATTTTGCTAGACTTCTGTTTTTTGTTTTTTTGAAAAAAGAATGCAGACTTCTTCGGTAAACACAATCATACTAGAATGATTCGGATAAGTAAAAAACAAAAAACTAAATAAAATAAAATTTTTAAAGGTAAAACTCTAGAAGTATTATGTAACTTGAATTAGAAAAGGGAACTCATATTGAGTTCCCTTTTCTAATTAGTGTGTGTGTTATAAAAAAGATAGTAAGACAATATAATATTACATTTAAATATTAAGAATTACAATGGAAAATTGTAGGAAAATGAAATTGGAAATAATAATCGTTTTAAAAAATGTTGATATAGTAATGTTTTGATTATTTTATTACATATAAATTAAGTATATAAATTTTTATAGTGGATCAACATAATTTGAAGAATAGTACATATAATATTTTTGAATAAACATTTGCAATATTATAGGAAGTGAAAAGTTGAGCATTCTATTAAAAAGGATGTTCTTTTTGTTATGAATATTTCTAAATGTATTATTTACTAGATGAATAAATGAAAGTGGGGGAGAATATATGAAAGTGATTTTTCAAAGAGAAGACGGAGGGAAAGTTTTTGAATCGAATGATGAAAATATAAGTGATTTATTAGCTATATTAAAAGAAACGAAAGGGATTAAAATTGGGATGGTTGAGTATGAAGTGTTAAAATATGAAATAGAGTATTTTCGTCATCCGAAAAGAGGAGAAACGGAGAGAGAGTTACATATAACCATACATCCTAAATATATGTAATGAATGGTAGCGATATCAAACTATTATGAAAGCAAAGGAGTATTTGATATTGTAATATGATATGTACGAAAAGAGAGTGTGGAAATCGCCCTCTTTTCACAGAAAACCTATAAGGAATAAATTGAGTTACATTATAAATTTCTTAAATTTTGTGAGTTCGTTCATTATAATGTATGTTTGCGTTTAATAATGGTTCATGCAAAAAAATAAAGCTTTGTAGTGTAGGCAGGGATATTATATTCAATTAAAAAAATATAATATTGTAGTTTGTTGACGAATAATAAATGAAACTTTCATTTCAAAAAAAAAGCTAGTCAAGATAAAAAATAAACTTGAATAACGTATTAGAAAAAACGATTTCACTTTATGTGAAATCGTTTTTTTATTCGCTATATGTATTTCAATGTGTAGAGAGTAAAAAGTTTGTTTTAAGGGAAAATAAACTATAGATAAAGTTCAATGTTTCAAATTACATTTTGTAAAAAAAATATACATATGCCTCTTCTCAAAAGAACGTAAGTTCGTGTATAATTAGAACAAACGTTCCTTGGAGTGTAGACATTATACAATTTAGAAATAAATACGAGCTTAGTAATTACTAAAAATGATGGAGTAACAGTATGTGTGAAATAGAGTGGATAAATGATCAAGGAGATAAAGAAATGAATCATGTAAAGAGGCGGAAAGAAGAAAGAGAGTGGGTTCCATTTACAGTAATGTCGGAACAATTGTTAAGTATGAGAAAGGTTATTGGTGAGAAATTAAAAGTGCAAAGGCCGATAGTAACAAATGAAGAAAAAGAAAGAATTTCTGATAAATTGCTAACGGCATTATTGTCTGAGCAAGAAATATTGGTGACATATTTTGAAGATGGCTACATACTTACAAGTTATATGACAGTCGTTCATATAGACCCGGTAAGGCAGATTATAATGTGCACAGACGCATTTTATAAAACTCACGTAATGAGTTTTACAGATGTAATTGAAATAATGTAATAGAAGCTGAACTTTAATATCCAGCTTCTATTATTTCTGATAGATGGAAGAAATAATGCGAAATAGCAGCTAGCTTCATGCTAACTGCTAAGCCCCAGGGAAAGGGAGAAAAAGATAGGGTACTCCAACATTCAATAATAGCTGTGAAACAGCCTGATTATAGTATAGACAAATTTAAAATTCCTATACATAAAGATGAAAAATAGGGTTAGGCTGTACCCACTTGATTTTGATCTGCAAGGTCCGAATCAAACGTATTAGTCGCACTAACACCGTTAAAAGTATTAACAACAAAACCAACGTTTGATGCGCCAGATCCATTGTAAGCTTTCGTATTTTCTTTCGGAGAAACGTTGTAGAAATCACCTAAGTTAAATGATCCGTTACTATTTTGTACAACTAAATTCCCTACAACTGAGGGCATAATTTTCACCTGCTTTATAATGAATTGTTAACATTACTATATGGGAGTAAAGTCCAAATGGTTCATGTAACAAAAATTGTGGAATAGTAAAACGTTTCAAGCGTGGCTTTCAATAAAAGTGTGTTAAACTTAATATGAGTTGGATAATAAAAAAGAAATAATTTGTATAATTAATATATACGAAAACAAAGGAGGCAAAATGTTATGAATAACGTTATAAAAAAAGTAGATTTATCAGATGCAAAATCAAGTAATCTTGTTGCGCTTATTTATAGCAATGAAGTTATATTGATTGAAAACGCATTTTGTCCAAATGAAATAAAATTAAAGTTTAATGAGATTGCAATTTTATCTGCAATTAAAACAGCTCATATTGCAAAAGTGTCCATCAGAAAAGAACTTGAAGCGCTTTTTCATGATACAGGAGTATTACTGGTGAAACAAAGTGCTGAAGTTGGTAGCAGTCAATCTATAACAATGCATTTTGAGCAGTTCAAAAAATTACAATATGAAATTGAGCTTTTAAATAAAAGTATGTAATCAGGCTAGTTGAAGATTTTTTCACAAAAGTGGACTGTGTTATGTTGAAAAGTGGATTGGAAATTATTTGGATGAATCGCACTATAAACATAAATATAGTTTTATGAAAATGCAGGGTAATGAGGATTTTCAAGCTGGTAAATTAGGTACAGTTTATATGTATCAATGTAAAAATGCGGGAAAGAAAAGTTGCAATTTAAAAATTAATAATGAAATAAACAACGAATTTTTAAATATGTAAACGGGAGTAACCATTATGGTTACTCTTTTGTTTATGTGTGCAATATTAAAAATACTTCTAAAGTATGAAGTGTTTTTAATACTTTAGTAAATAGATAAATGAAGGTTAAAGGAGTAAAATATGGTAAAGGGAGGCGAGGGATTGAAGCGAAATGACATTAGGAAACTCGTAATTATTACAGGAGTGACGCAAGGATTAGGACGCGCGATGGTTGATCGATTTCATGAATTGGGATGGAACATATGTGGATGTGGACGTTCAAAAGATAAAATTGAAGAACTAAAAAAACAATACGGTAATACACATGATTTTCAAATAATTGATGTTTCAGATTCGCAGCAAGTTAGTAGTTGGGCAAATGATATCCTTACTAAATATCGGGCTCCCGACTTGTTAATAAATAATGCATCAATTGTGAATCAAAATGCACCAATTTGGAAAGTTACCGCTGGGGAATTTGAAAATGTAATGAATGTAAACGTGAATGGTGTAGTAAATGTAATAAGAGCATTTGTCCCAGCAATGGTAGATAGAAAAGAAGGAATTATTATTAATATGAGTTCTAGTTGGGGAAGAGAAGGTGAGGCAGATCTTGCACCATACTGTGCCTCGAAGTTTGCAATTGAAGGTATCACGAAATCTATGGCACTGGAATTGCCTGATGGTGTGGCTGTAGTTGCTTTAGATCCTGGCGGTGGTATTAGCACTCCAATGCTGCATTCATGTGCACCACAGTATGTTAATGAATCACCCACACCTGAAATGTGGTCACATAATGCGATTCGATATATATTGAATATAACAATAGATAAAAATGGAGATTCATTGACATGCCCAGCATGTGTTTAAAAATAAGTATCTATTACTCAATGTAATTTCAGTGATATACGTTTTGGCTAAAAAAGTACCTTTAAGGTACTTTTTGTATTAGTAACACATTATAGAATGCACAAAATTACATATGGAAAATAAAATATTTGATTAAGAGTGACTTTTGGTTATTTCGAAAGCACGAGAAAATATCAAAATAGGTGATAAAAATGAATCCAAGCAGTTTAAAAGTGACAGGAGCATGGTATCAAGTAGGAGGAAATCTTACAGCTGCTATTGGAACGACAAGAGGATTTATTGGGGAAGAGAAAATTGAATCGGACCTTGTTATTATAGGAAGCTCATTACAAGCCTTCGGGTATATTTTACAAATTATAGCGAGTAATTATACCGAAGATGAAGATGAAGAAGTAGAAAATCGAAATATAAGTTTGCAGAATGAAAGTGAAACACTGGATAAAATGGGAATTGAGTTATTGGCATTAGGGAATATATCAAATGTAATAGGAACATATTTTAATAAAAATAAACAATTAACAGAGAATGATTATCTTATCATTGTCGGGAACAGTTTACAATCGATTGGTGCTTTTTTAGGAGTAGAAGCAGCTTTGATTGAGATGAAAGTAATACAGCGAATCATTGTACTAGGCAATTCTATGCAAAGCTTAGGGGCCGGACTACAAGCGTATCAAGGCATAATTAATTTATCGAAGGATGAAGTAGAAAACGAAGATCGTATTCTTGATAAGAAGGATGAGAGGATAATAGCACTGATTGGTATTTGGATACAGGCAATAGGAACGGTAATTTCTGCGATTGGATTAACTGCAGTAGAGAAAGAGAAAAGTTTTGAAAATAATAAGAATTTTAAAATGCTCATTGAAAGAGCGGATGTAAAATGTAATTAAATAGGTAGGAAGAGTTTGGTCTAGTAGGTTTTTTTGCATATGGATAGAATATATATTATAGAAGAAATGTTATAATTGCTTAATTGAAATTTGTGTAACTTCAAAATCAAAGAGTGTGCTTGCATATGAAAAGAAGTGTTATAAAAAATCCAAAATAAGGAGTTTTCAAGAGATGATGTACTTATTGGCAATTCTACTTCCACCTGTAGCTGTATTATTTTGCGGAAAGCCATTTCAAGCAATAATTAATTTCATATTAACTTTAATATTTTGGGTTCCAGGCGTCATACACGCGATTTTAGTCGTACATGATAAAAAGGCGGATCGGCGAGTGAGAAAACAAATTCAAGCATATGATGAAATTAATAAGAGGAATAGAAGATAATTCGTCTGTGAAAATAGTATAAAAAGAAAGGGGGATTAACCTCCTTTCTTTTTATTTGGTGCTTAAGTTTAAATTTTAGTGTAGCGGAAAGAATTTTTAATGTAAGTTTTATGGTAATAACTTTTAGATTGTGCATTTAATAAACCATTGTAAATGTTTTCAGGTACATTAAAGAAATCATACATGCCATTTTTGAATTGGATTCGTAAAATCATAGAAAAGGGATTATAACCAACAGCAATCAAATTTTTTGATATAACAGGAGATAATTTCATAAGCATACAACTCCTTAATTTTATTTGTAAATTCTTTTAGAAATGAGGATTAGGTTGTTGAAATAAGAATATGTAAAGCAGCAGTAATACGGATAGCCAATATATTAAATCTTTGTTATACCTATTTATAAAGAAGTTCACACGAAGTTCATATCGATATGCTATTTTTATCTCACCTTTGATGAAATTAATAAGAAAATATTGACCATTTGAAAAAAAGGTATATTATTTATACGAGGTATTAAAATTTTATCTCTTCCATTTTATGCGTAATGGGGCAGCTTTATTTGAAGGAATAGAGGTAAAAAATAATTTGTTTAAGAGTATCTAAAATTTATAATCTGTGAATTAGGAAAATATTGAATGCTTCCGATGAACACACTTTCTAAATGTAAAGATATTTGGGAAGGTGGCCTCAATATTTTTAGTAAATCAACGGGAGAATTGAAAGGCAGGAGAAAGTAACATGTCAGAAAATTATCGTTCTCGAGAGGAGCGACGACAAGTTAAAAAGAAAAATCAGCCAGCTTCTAAAAAACAAAAACCAAAGGGTAAAACATCATTTTTCCGTAAGTTTTTAATTAGTTGTTTATTACTTGGTATTGTAGGTTTAGTGGCGGGGGTTGCTACCTTTTTTGTAATGATTAAGGATGCACCAAAACTTGAAAAAGCAAAACTTGTTAATCCGTTATCCTCAAAAATTTATGATAAAGACGGGAAGTTGGTATATGAATACGGAAAAGAAAAGCGAACCAACGTTACGTATGATCAAATCCCTAAATTAGTAGAAAATGCTTTTTTAGCTGCGGAAGATGCACGTTTTTATGAGCATAGTGGTGTGGATTTCAAAGGTACTGCTCGTGCAGTTTTAGTTAGTTTAAAAGGAGATTACGGTTCGCAAGGCGGAAGTACAATAACGCAGCAAGTTATTAAAAACTACTTCTTATCAATGGATAAAACACCAAAGCGTAAGGCGCAAGAAGTGTATTTAGCTTATAAGCTAGAACAACAGTATTCAAAACATGAAATATTAGAGATGTACTTAAACAAAATTAATTTAGGAAACCGCTCATACGGAATCGCAACAGCAGCACAAAACTACTATAATAAAGAATTAAAAGACTTAACATTACCAGAAGTTGCGATGCTTGCAGGTTTACCGAAAGCACCAAATAATTACGACCCGTCGAAACCACAAAATATTCAAAAGGCAACAGAAAGAAGAAATGTTGTACTAAAGTTAATGAATCGACATGGTTATATTACAAAAGCAGAAATGGAAGAAGCGTCGAAAGTACCAGTGGACAAAGGTGTTCAAAAGGCAGCTGAATTACAAGCGATGCCACATCCTGCATTTATGGATGCAGTTGTGAAAGAAGTTGAAAAAGAATTACCTGATGCTAATATTGGTTCTGATGGTTTAGAAATTTATACAACATTAGACAAAAAGGCACAAACATTGGCTGATAATATTTTAAATACAAATATTATTGATTATCCAAGTGAGAAATTCCAAGGGGCTTTCACATTTATGGATACGAAAACAGGTGAAGTACGTGCTATAGGTAGTGGGCGTGGTGAAAATAAGGCTGTATTTAAAGGTCATAATATGGCAACTGAATTAGATCGCTCAGCAGGTTCAACAATGAAACCGATCTTTGATTATGCTCCTGCAATTGAATATTTAAAATGGGCTACTTATCATCAAGTCGATGACTCGCCATTTAAGTATACTGGTGGTCAAGATGTCAGAAACTCAGATAGAGGGTATTTAGGACAAATTACAATGCGTGAAGCATTAAAATTATCACGTAATGTTCCAGCTATTAAAACTGCAAAAGAAGTAGGAATAACTAAATCAAAAGCTTTCTCTGAAAAGTTAGGTATTACATTTAATGCACCACCGACAGAATCAACAGCGATTGGTACAAATGAAGTATCGCCAACTGAGATGGCAGGTGCGTATGCTGCATTTGGTAATGACGGTAAATATACGAAGCCGCATTTTGTTAAAAAAGTGGTTTATCCAGATGGTAAATCGAAAAGTTTTGAGCAAAAGTCAAAACGAGTGATGGAAGATTATACAGCTTATATGATTACAGATATGCTTCGTTCCGTCGTAACATCTGGTACTGGTACAGCTGCTAATATAAGTTCTTTAGATGTAGCTGGTAAAACAGGAACAACGAACTATTCTTCGGAAAAAGCAGCGCAATATAAATTACCAGACAGTGCGACTCGTGATAGCTGGTTTGCAGGATATACACCGCAGTATACGATGGCAGTATGGACTGGTTATATGAAAGATAGTAAAGACGATTATATTAGTAGTAAAAATACGAAAATTGCACAGTTGATCTTTAAAGAAATGATGAGCGAGATGGCTACTGATAAATCACAATTTAAGATGCCAAGTAGTGTTGTGAAAGAAGGTAATGAATTACGTATAAAAGGTGAGAAACGTGATTCTTCACCAAATACGAGCGTACCGAATACAACTGAACAGCCGAAACAAGATCAGCAGCAAAAAACTGAAGAAGAGAAAAAGCAAGAAGAACTTAAGAAACAGGAAGAATTAAAGAAACAAGAAGAACAAAAGAAACAAGATGACCTTAAGAAGCAACAAGAAGAACAAAAGAAACAAGATGACCTTAAGAAGCAAGAAGAACAAAAGAAAGAAAATGAACAAAATAATGGAAATGGTCAAGGAAATACAACGCCTCCAAACAACGGAGGAGGCGGGAGCACAACGCCGCCGAACAACGGAGGAGGCGGGAACACAACGCCGCCGAATAACGGAGGAGGCGGGAACACAACGCCACCGAATAACGGAGGAGGCGGGAACACAACACCGCCGAATAACGGGGGAGGTCAAGGGAATCCAACCCCACCAGTGACAACTCCACCGAATAATGGGGGGAATGCAGGAGAAGTCCCTGCTAATACTGGCCAATAAGAAAAGTTAATAAAAAGCAATTAAAAAAGTCGAATTTCTTACATAAGGAATTCGACTTTTTTATGTTGAAAAGGGATTGGAAGTAAATATAGGAGCTATGCAATGATGCTATTTAAATGTTAAACGTACCATAGAAATTTTGAAAATAAATGGATGGAAAATGATAAAAGACTTGAGTCGGGGGTAATGGAACATAACTGGGGTTATAAAAGGTAGTGCTACTTGGGTGTGTACCGTGATGCCAAAATGAGGGAGTAACTTGACCGGGAACTTGATATTGTTGCCAAGTTGCGGGAAGTTCAATGCCAACATCAGAGCTAGCTGTATGGACGGCGGGCACATGTATTCCGGGAGTTGAAGGAACCACGGCAGTTACTCTTGATAATACCCACATAAAAATAATCACTCCTAAGTTGAGATAATAAAATAGTATATTCTCTTAACACGTATAAAGGTACAAATACATAGGACTTTCGGTTAAAGCATACGTACAAAGTCGTACGACCAATCAATGCTGAGAGTGGACTATTTAATATGAAAAGATACGTCTTTTTGCTGAGGGAAAAGAGACAGAGAAAATGTACAATGGGAGTGTTAATCGTAAATTTCACGTGTTTATGGGGGTGTTTTTATGGAACGATTATGGACGAAGTCATTTATTCAAATGTCTTTCGCAATGTTATTTTTATTTACAGGGTTTTATTTACTTGTTCCAACGCTTCCTCTATTCATTAAAGAGATTGGTGGAAATGAATCACAAGTTGGATTGATGATGGGAATGTTTACAATAGCTGCTGTTGTAATACGACCGATTATTGGAGGTATGTTAGATCAATATGGTAGAAGGTCTTTTATTATTTTCGGACTCATCCTTTTTGGGCTAACGATGTATTCCTATAATTTAGCATCGACTATAGTCCTTTTAGCAGTTTTACGCGTTATTCACGGAGTGACATGGGCCGTTTCTACAACAGCTGTTGGAACTGCGATAACTGATATTATTCCAGATTCACGCCGTGGAGAAGGTATGGGCTGGTACGGGATGGCTATGACAATTGCAATGGCAATCGGACCGATGATTGGATTATGGGTAGTACAATATTATTCATTTCATGGTCTATTCCTTTTAGCAACTCTTTTATCTTTCATGGCAGTTATATTATCGTTAATAACGAAAATGTCATTCACGCCACAAAAGGAAAAAGGGAAAATTCAACTATTTGAAAAATCCGTTTTATCAATTACGGTTGTTGTTTTCTTTTTATCATTTGCATATGGTGGCATTACAACGTTTTTACCGTTATTCGCTTCTTCAATTAATGTGAATCCTGGGATGTTCTTTCTTGTATATGCAATTGCATTAACAATTGTAAGACCGATTTCAGGTAAATTATTAGATAAATATGGAGAAGTATTCATCATACTTCCAGCACTATGTATTACTATTTTAGCTATAGTTGTATTAACGATGGCAAATGGTTTGACGGGCATCATTATTGCAGCGACATTATACGGTGTGGGATTTGGCTCAGCACAGCCAGCTTTACAAGCGGCGATGCTTACAATTGTTGATCCTAGTAAAAGAGGAGTTGCTAACGCTTCGTTTTTTACAGCATTTGATTTAGGTATCGGATTAGGTGCAATTTTACTTGGATTTGTGTCACAAATTTTTGGCTATCGTATTTTATTTACAGCAAGCTCTGTTTCAGCTGTAATAGCTTTACTTGTTTTTGGTATGTTTGTAAGACAAAAGTTAAGTGAAAAAGAATTAAGCCGAGAGGGATAAAATTGAATATTATCGTTGAAAACGAAGCTGTAAAATGGTTTAAAGAAGAATTATGAATCAATCGCAATGAATGTATTCGATTTGTCATAAGATATGGTGGAAACAGTTCAATTCAGCCCGGATATTCTTTAGAGATTGTTTCTGAGAAACCAGATGGGGAAATAGTGTCAGTGAAGAAAGATGGTATTCTATTTTTGTAGATTTTGATGATCTTTGGTACTTTCAAAACTATGATTTAGTTGTAAGTTATCATAAAGAAACAGAAGAAATTTAATTTAATTATGTAAAATAATAACTTTATTAAAAATGAATAAGTTTTATATAAGAATTATATTTAGAGGATAGTGAAATAAATATCATATAGAAACGAGCTGTACATGTGTGCAACTCGTTTTTTCTATTTTGTAATAAAATTCGGAAAAAAGATATGTTTGATGGGATTATATGGTTTATCTCTATATTTTGTTTTAAAAAGAAGTGTAAAGAAGTCTGTCCTTTCTTTGAAAAATATGAAAATTATTTTCAAAAAATTGTATTGTTACATCAATAAAAGTATAGGAAACTTATCATTATAAAATAAATTGAAATCTTCTAAAAACTCTGATACATTGAAATAGAAATGTAGTTCTAAAGTATTGTAAAGGCTTACAGTTATGTGCACGAAGATCTATTAGGATTGGAGGAAATAATAATGAAAGCTGAAGAAAAATTTTCCCCGGGATTAGATGGTGTAGTAGCAGCGGAGACGAAAATCTCGTTTCTTGACACAGTAAAAGGTGAAATTGTAATTCAAGGGTATGATTTAATCGAACTCTCAAAAACAAAAGAGTATTTAGACATTGTGCACCTTTTATTAGAAGAACATCTACCGAATGAGGATGAAAAAGAAACACTTGAAAAGAAATTAAAAGAAGAATATGCAGTGCCAGAAGGGGTATTCAACGTTCTAAAGGCGTTGCCTAAAGAAACGCATCCTATGGATGGCTTGCGTACAGGTGTGTCTGCATTAGCTGGTTATGATAATGATATTGAAAATCGCTCGTTAGAAGTAAACAAAGATCGAGGTTATAAGCTTTTAAGTAAAGTACCAAATATTGTAGCAAATAGCTATCATATTTTAAATAATGAGGAGCCAATTGAGCCTCTTCAGGAATTGTCATATAGTGCGAATTTCTTCTATATGTTAACTGGTAAGAAACCGACTGAACTTGAGGAGAAGATCTTTGATCGTTCCCTTGTTTTATATAGTGAACATGAAATGCCAAACTCTACATTTACAGCGCGTGTAATTGCGTCAACACAATCAGATTTATACGGTGCTCTAACTGGTGCGGTTGCATCTTTAAAGGGAAGCTTACACGGCGGTGCGAATGAAGCTGTTATGTACATGCTTTTAGAGGCTGGCAATGTTGAGAAGTTTGAAGAGTTATTACAGAAAAAACTATATAACAAAGAAAAAATTATGGGCTTTGGACACCGTGTTTATATGAAGAAAATGGATCCAAGAGCACTTATGATGAAGGAAGCCTTAAAACAGCTATGTGATGTAAAAGGTGATTATACACTATATGAAATGTGTGAGGCTGGAGAGAAAATCATGGAGAAGGAAAAAGGCATTTATCCGAATCTTGATTATTATGCAGCACCTGTATATTGGATGCTTGGTATCCCAATTCAACTGTACACACCAATCTTCTTTAGCTCTAGAACAGTAGGACTATGTGCGCACGTTATTGAGCAACATGCAAATAATCGCTTGTTCCGTCCACGTGTAAATTATGTTGGCGAGCGACATGTACTTAGTAAATAAGAACAACTGGGGAGTTGTTAGCGCCGCCCGCCAGATGGGTGTTTGACAGACACCCATCATTAATAATAACGAATTTTCGACAGAAAGGGAAGAATAGCATGATTAAAACAAATGAAATTAAACAAAAAGATGCATTATTAGAAGAAATTACGGATTATGTATTAAATAAAGAGGTTACTAGTGCAGAAGCATTTAGTACTGCTCGCTACGTATTATTAGATACACTTGGATGCGGAATTTTAGCACTGCAATATCCAGAGTGTACGAAATTATTAGGTCCAGTTGTACCAGGAACGGTTGTGCCAAACGGTACACGTGTACCAGGAACGTCTTATGTACTAGATCCAGTAAAAGGTGCATTCAATATTGGATGTATGATCCGTTGGTTAGACTATAACGATACTTGGCTTGCAGCAGAATGGGGACATCCATCTGATAACTTAGGCGGAATTTTAGCAGTTGCAGATTATATTAGCCGTGTTCGTATTTCAGAAGGAAAAGAACCATTAAAAGTACGTGAAGTACTAGAAATGATGATTAAAGCACATGAAATTCAAGGTGTACTTGCTTTAGAAAACAGCTTAAACCGCGTTGGTCTTGACCACGTATTATATGTAAAAGTAGCAACAACTGCAGTAGTTGCGAAAATGCTTGGTGGAACACGTGAAGAAATCTTTAATGCATTATCACATGCGTGGATTGATAACTCTAGTCTTCGTACATATCGACATGCTCCAAATACTGGATCACGTAAATCATGGGCAGCAGGTGATGCGACGAGTCGCGGTGTTCATCTTGCAATGACTGCTCTAAAAGGTGAAATGGGTTATCCAACAGCATTATCTGCGCCAGGATGGGGATTCCAAGATGTATTATTTAACAAACAAGAATTAAAATTAGCTAGACCACTAGAGTCTTATGTAATGGAAAATGTATTATTTAAAGTATCATATCCAGCAGAATTCCATGCACAAACAGCTGCAGAATGTGCAGTGAAATTACATCCGGAAATTAAAGAAAGATTAGATGAAATTGATCGTATTACAATTACAACTCATGAATCAGCAATTCGTATTATCGATAAAGAAGGTCCATTAAATAACCCAGCTGATCGTGATCATTGTTTACAATACATTACGGCAATTGGTTTATTAAAAGGAGATATCGTAGCGGACGATTATGAGGATGTAGTAGCAAATGATTCACGTGTAGATGAATTACGTAATAAGATGGTTGTTGTTGAAAACAAACAGTACAGTTTAGATTATCTTGACCCGAACAAGCGCTCAATCGCCAACGCTATTCAAGTTCATTTTAAAGATGGTACTGTAACAGAAAACGTGGAATGTGAATACCCACTTGGTCACCGTTTCCGTAGAGACGAAGCGATTCCAAAAGTTGTTCAAAAATTCACTGCAAATATGGCAGGTCATTATTCTAGTAAGCAACAAGAACAAATTCATGAAGTTTGTTTAAATGAAGAAAAACTAGAAAATATGAATGTAAACGAATTTGTAGATCTATTCTTAATTTAATAATAGGGGGAATTTAGAATGGCTTGGGTTGTGAATAAACAGTCAACACAAGAGGAGCTTGCGAATGGCTTCCGAGCTTTAGTAGAAGCAAATGAAATTTTGCAAATTCCAGGTGCTCATGATGCAATGGCCGCTCTTGTTGCAAAAAATACAGGTTTTTCAGCTCTTTATTTATCGGGAGCTGCTTACACTGCAAGTAAAGGTCTGCCAGATTTAGGTATCGTGACATCTACTGAAGTAGCTGAAAGAGCAAGAGATCTAGTTAGAGCTACAGATTTACCAGTTCTTGTTGATATTGATACAGGATTTGGTGGAGTACTAAACGTAGCGAGAACAGCTGTAGAAATGGTAGAGGCAAAAGTAGCGGCTGTTCAAATTGAAGATCAACAATTACCGAAGAAATGTGGACATTTAAATGGTAAGAAACTTGTTACGACAGAAGAATTAGTTCAAAAAATTAAAGCGATTAAAGAAGTTGCGCCAAGCTTATATATTGTTGCACGCACAGATGCTCGCGGTGTAGAAGGACTAGATGCTGCGATTGAAAGAGCGAATGCATATGTTAAAGCAGGTGCAGACGCAATTTTCCCAGAAGCGCTTCAATCGGAAGAAGAATTCCGTTTATTTACTAGCAAAGTGAATGCACCTTTACTAGCAAATATGACTGAGTTTGGGAAAACACCATATTATAGTGCTGAGGAATTTGCGAATATGGGCTTCCAAATGGTGATTTATCCAGTAACGTCGCTTCGAGTTGCTGCAAAAGCATATGAGAATGTATTCACGCTAATTAAAGAGACTGGTTCTCAAAAAGATGCACTTTCAAATATGCAAACGAGAAGCGAGCTATATGAGACAATTTCATATCATGACTTTGAAGAATTAGATACTGGAATTGCAAAAACAGTATTATCAGAAGATCAATAGATAAAACAACTAGGGCGATGAGAATACATCTTTGGCAAAATGAACTGCTTGATGTGAAAATTCATCGCCTTCTGTTTTCAATAATAAGATATTCCACTCATCGTAGACGAGCATACGCAAAAAGCAATGAAGGTCGAAATGATAGGGGGATTCAGATGGAGAAAACGAAGTTACCTTGGGATGAATTTTTTTCAATCAATAAAGATGTGAACAATACTTTCTTTACACCAGAAGATTTTTCAGGGGATGAAGACTTAATCGCAAAAACGACAGAACAATTCGTTAAACAGGAAATTGTTCCACAAATTGAAAACATTGAAAAACATAACTATAAAGTTTCTCGTCAATTATTTGAGAAAGCTGGGGAACTTGGATTATTAGGCATTGAGGTACCAGAAGATTATGGCGGGTTCGAGTTAGGAAAGGCTGTCTCAGGTCTTGTAGCAGAGAAGATGGGTTACGCTGGTGCATTTAGTGTTTCTTTTAATATACACGCTGGTGTCGGTACATTGCCTTACATATATTACGGAACGAAAGAACAGAAAGAAAAATATTTACCAAAAATCGCATCGGGAGAATGGATTGGGGCTTATGCTCTAACTGAGCCAAATGCTGGTTCTGATGCATTAAGTGCAAAAACAAGCGCAATTTTGAATGAAGAGGGTACAGCTTGGAAGTTGAATGGTGAGAAGCAGTGGATTACAAATGCTCATATGGCAGATGTATACGTTGTTTTTGCGAAGACAAATAAAGGAATGACAGCGTTTATTGTCGAAAGAACATGTGAAGGTGTATCTATTGGATTAGAAGAAAAGAAAATGGGGATTAAAGGTTCTTCAACAGCGACGCTTATTTTAGAAGATGTAGTTATCCCTGCTGAAAATGTGTTAGGGGAAGTTGGGAAAGGGCATCACGTAGCCCTTAATATTCTTAACTTCGCTAGACTAAAACTTGCTTTTGGAAATATTGGAACAGCAAAACAAGCAATTGGTTTGTCAGTTCAATATGGAAAAGAGCGAAAACAGTTCCAAACGGAATTAGTAGACTTTACGATGATACAAGAGAAAATTGCAAATATGATCATTATAACATATGGAGCAGAAAGTGCAGCTTATCGTACAGCAGGTGTAATTGATGACGCAATTCATGAGAGTGATGAGGACCTTATGAAAAAAATGTCCCAATTTGCAATTGAATGTGCACTGAATAAAGTGAACGCTTCTGAAACACTTGCTTATATCGTAGATGAAGCTGTACAAATTCATGGCGGTTACGGTTATATGCAAGAATACGAAGTAGAACGATTATATCGTGATGCTAGAATTAGTCGTATTTTTGAAGGGACAAATGAAATTAATAGATTAACAGTTGCCAAAATGTTAATGAAGCAAATCGAACAAATAGAAGATACTGAAGTAGAAATTGATATAGCAACTGTAGAAAGAAACCATCGTTACATTTTATTAGCGAAAAAATTGTTGAAACAATCTTTGAAAACGCTCTCTAAAACTCCAGGATTAAAAATTGATCAAGAGCAAGAATATTCACGTGTATTATCAAATATGTTGACGGACGTGTACGTCATGGAATCAGCATTTTTACGTACGAGTAAAGCAATTAATAAAAATGGTGAAGAAAAAGAGCGTACAAAACAAATGATAACGGATGTTATTTGTGAGGAAGGCTATCGTAAAGTAGAAGAAGCGGCGATTTCTATACTTTCAGCGGCTGTCACAGAAGAACAAGATAGACACGTAATGTTAGCTGAAATCCGTCAATTATTAGTGCCTTTATACACGAACGTATTTACGAAAAAGAGAGAAATTGCGAAAGCTATTATAAATCGTGGGAAATATATTGTGTAAATAGGAGGAAAGCGATATGAAAAAGATTGGTTTTATCGGTTTAGGTAACATGGGCCTTCCGATGTCTAAAAATTTAGTTAAATCAAGTTACACAGTATATGGTGTGGACTTAAATAAAGAGGCTGAAGCTTCCTTTGAAAAAGAAGGAGGAATTATCGGCTTATCAATCTCAAAATTAGCAGAGACATGCGATGTGATTTTTACAAGTTTACCTTCACCTCGTGCTGTTGAAGCAGTATATTTTGGGGAAGAAGGATTATTTGAAAATAGCCACTCGAATGTCGTATTAATTGATACAAGTACTGTATCTCCACAATTAAACAAACAGTTAGAGGAGTCGGCGAAAGAAAAGAAAGTAGACTTTTTAGCCGCACCAGTTAGCGGTGGGGTAATTGGTGCAGAAAATCGTACATTAACGTTTATGGTAGGTGGATCAAAAGACGTATATGATAAAACTGAATCTATCATGGAAGTGTTAGGAGCAAATATTTTCCACGTAAGCGAGCAAATTGATAGTGGTACGACTGTTAAATTAATTAACAATCTATTAATTGGTTTCTATACAGCTGGTGTGAGTGAAGCTTTAACATTAGCGAAAAAGAGTAATATGGATTTAGATAAAATGTTTAATATTTTAAATGTAAGTTACGGTCAAAGTAGAATTTATGAGCGCAATTATAAAAGTTTCATTGCAGCAGAAAACTATGAGCCAGGATTTACTGTAAATCTATTAAAAAAAGATTTAGGCTTTGCAGTTGATTTAGCTAAGGAAAGTGAACTTCACTTACCTGTAAGTGAAATGTTATTAAATGTATATGAAGAAGCGAGTGAGGCAGGATATGGTGAAAACGATATGGCTGCTTTATATAAGAAAGTTAGCGAACAATTAATTTCTAATCAAAAATAAATCATAAAAAGGAGAGAATACAATGATTACAACTGAAATTAAACGAGTAAAAAATCATATTAATGGCGAGTGGGTAGAATCTACTGGTACAGAAGTAGAAGCGGTTCCGAATCCAGCGACTGGAAAAATCATTGCTTACGTTCCACTTTCTCCAAAAGAAGACGTTGAAAAGGCTGTTGAAGCGGCAAAAGCGGCATTTGAAACATGGTCTAAAGTACCAGTTCCGAATCGTTCAAGAAATCTATATAAATATTTACAGCTATTACAAGAAAATAAAGATGAGCTTGCAAAAATCATTACGCTAGAAAATGGTAAAACGCTAACAGATGCAACAGGTGAAGTACAACGTGGTATTGAAGCGGTAGAACTTGCAACATCAGCTCCAAATTTAATGATGGGACAAGCTCTTCCTAATATCGCAAGCGGAATTGATGGATCGATCTGGCGCTATCCAATTGGAGTTGTTGCGGGTATTACACCGTTTAACTTCCCAATGATGATTCCATTATGGATGTTCCCACTTGCAATTGCTTGCGGTAATACGTTCGTATTAAAAACATCTGAGAGAACGCCACTTTTAGCAGAGCGACTTGTAGAGTTATTCTATGAAGCTGGTTTTCCAAAAGGGGTATTAAATTTAGTACAAGGCGGAAAAGATGTTGTAAATAGCATTTTAGAAAATAAAGATATTCAAGCTGTTTCGTTCGTTGGTTCTGAGCCGGTAGCTCGTTACGTATATGAAACAGGTACGAAACATGGAAAACGTGTACAAGCGTTAGCAGGTGCGAAAAATCATGCGATTGTAATGCCAGATTGCAATCTTGAAAAAACGGTACAAGGTGTAATTGGATCTGCGTTTGCAAGTAGTGGAGAGCGCTGCATGGCATGTTCAGTAGTAGCAGTAGTAGATGAAATTGCTGATGAATTTATCGACGTACTAGTAGCAGAGACGAAAAAACTAAAAGTAGGTGACGGTTTCAACGAAGATAATTACGTTGGACCATTAATCCGTGAATCGCATAAAGAGCGTGTTTTAGGCTATATTAATAGCGGTGTAGCAGATGGAGCAACTTTATTAGTAGATGGTCGTAAAATTAATGAAGAAGTTGGAGAAGGTTACTTCGTTGGAGCAACAATCTTTGATGGCGTAAACCAAGAAATGAAAATTTGGCAAGATGAAATTTTCGCTCCAGTATTAAGTATTGTGAGAGTGAAAGATTTAGAAGAAGGTATTAAATTAACAAATCAATCTAAATTTGCGAATGGTGCTGTTATTTACACTTCAAATGGGAAGCATGCACAAACATTCCGTGATAACATCGATGCTGGTATGATCGGTGTAAACGTAAATGTTCCTGCACCAATGGCATTCTTCGCATTTGCAGGAAATAAAGCTTCCTTCTTTGGTGATTTAGGTACAAATGGTACAGATGGCGTTCAATTCTATACACGTAAAAAGGTTGTAACGGAGCGCTGGTTTTAATAAAGAGTAGACTGCCAGATTAGTTGTTAAATGCGAAAAACACCACTATTAATAGTGGTGTTTTTCGCATTTATCCCGCTATTAGCGAGCAGTAAAACTCCCATCTCCAAATTCGGCTAGAGCAAAAAAGTTAAGTGGAAGCCCTGTGCAGTCCGTAAACGCCCGATTGGTGAAGGCTAATAATTGGCGGGGGATGAACAAAACCCCATTGATTAAAGTTTCACTTTATTAATTATTTTTTTCTAATGCTAGTTTAATACCAAATCCAATTAAAACGATTCCTGTTAGCCCTTGAATATAACGTTGCGTCTTCGGTTTCTTCATAAAAGCACTAATTTTATCAATTAAAAATATATAAAAGGCAAACCAAATGATTGTTAAAACGAGATAAGTAAGACCCATTACGAGAAGCTGAATAAATGTATTATGACTTGGATTTAAAAATTGTGGTAAAAAAGTTAAAAAGAAGACTGCAATTTTAGGGTTTAATAAATTCGTAAGAAACCCTTGGCGAAAACAAGAAGTATGTTCTTTATCATTATTTATAGATACATCATTTGTATTTACACCTTCTTTGTTTTTCACTGCTAATAGGGCTTTAATACCAATATAGATTAAATAAAGGGCCCCAACATATTTGAAAATAGAAAATAAAAGAGCTGACTTTACAATGAGTGCGGAAAGACCAATTACAGCAGCTAAAGTATGAATCAAAAGTGCTACACATGTACCGAATACTGTTTTAACACCGCCCATTTTACCAGCAACTAATGTGTTCTTCGTAGCCATCGCTGTATCAGGTCCAGGTAAAATGATTAGACAAATAGACATAATGATGAAAAGAAGATAATTTTCTATCATATTCGTCCTCCTTCTTTATTTTTAGAATATTTGATTAAAATTAGTTTAGCACAAAATTTGATTTAATAAAATTAAATTTTGTTAAAAAATATTAAATAAGAAGAGGCTATATTCGTAGTGGTGAATACACTACAAATATAGCCTCACTGTTAGGCATTAAGTAAGTTAAAGAAACGATTTACGTCGTCTTCTGAAACATCGCTTACCTGTTTATATTTATAATTCGGATTTTGGTCTTTATCAACGACAACGGAGCGTACGCCCTCGAAGAAATCTTCATGTCTCATGAAATTTTTAGCAAGTATAAGATCTGTAGCGAAACATTCTTCAACAGATTTTCCTTTGCCATCTAATAGTTGTTTTAAAGTTACTTTTAATGAAATTGGAGATTTTGATAATAATATTTGTTTCGTTTGTAAAGCGAATTCGCTATCTCCTTTTTCTAATGAGTCGATAATTTCTTCAATCGTTTCTAAGGCAAAGTGTGTATTAATTTCCTCTAATGAAGCAGCAAGTTTGCTTTCTAAGTCAGGAGTAGATGTAAAGGTTTGAAGAACTGCTTTTAAATGAGTATGTACATCTTCAGTATGCCAATTTACGTTGTCAAGTTCGGCTAGAAAAGCTGGTAATGAATCAGACGTCATAAAGTAATCAGCAGCATGAATAAATAATACGTCAGAAGCTTTTAAAATAGATGCTGTTAAAGCAACGTAATATCCTGTATATCCAGGTGCTTTATTTAAGAAATATGCGGCGCCGACGTCTGGAAAGAAGCCGATGTTCATCTCAGGCATCGCCCATTTTGTGCGCTCCGTCACAATACGATACTTCGCACCATTTGTAAGTCCGACACCACCACCCATTACAATTCCATCTAAACAAGCGATAATCGGTTTTTTATATTGATAAATATATGTATCAATTTCATACTCTTCTTCAAAAAAACGTTCTGCATGCTGTAAAGCAACTTCGTTTGAACGTGCTTCGTAAAGAGTTTTAATGTCACCGCCTGCGCAAAAACCTTTCGTTCCGGCTCCCTTTAATACGATAATTGCAATGCGCTCATCGTTCTCCCATTCTTTAAGTTTTTGCCCAATTGGTTGTAACATATCATAAGATAAAGAGTTAAGTGCTTTTGGGCGGTTTAAAGTAATTGATGCAACGCCGTTTTCACTAACAGAAAATAAAACGTTTTCAGTCATGATTCATCCTCCCTTATATATCTTCTTATTCTTAATTCTTGATACGTATTGAAATGTCCTGTATAAATTTTGTCTAAAGTTGACGGTAAGTGTTATTTTATTCCGCTATTTGTGGATAAGAAGGCCCACACCTTGAAATTCGACGCATACGAGAAAGTTAGGTAGAAGAGAATGGCTGTTAAAAGTTTGATAGGTACGAGCGATAGGCAGTGGGAGTTTTGTTCATACCTATTAATTCATGCTTCACTTTATTCAACGCATATTTTGCCGAGTTATCTTTGCAGGATTTTGAATATTGAAGATGAATAATACATTATTAATGTAAGTGATATTATTTGAAATTATTATGGCAAAAGCGCTATTATAAATGTGTAAAATGTAAAAAATTTCTTGAAAACAGATGGTTTAAATGATAAAGAATGTTTACATGGAATTAGAAATAGAGAAAGGAGAAATCGGAATGCCAGGACCTTTATTATTGTCGGTTATTATCTTGTCATCATTAATGATAGGGATTACTCAGTTTTTTCATCATACAGATACGACAGAAGAAGTAAAGGATAAAGTTCGTCTCGTATTTCCGATTTTTATCGTATCTATTTCCTTATGTTTTCTATTAAATAAAGATGGGTATATTGTGGTGGTTTTTTCATTTTTCGTAGCGAGCGTTTTAATAACGATTTTATATTATGTAATGAAAGATTATATGCAAAAATAAAAATGTCTAAATAGACATTTTTATTTTTGCATAGCATTAAATTTCACATACCGTAATTTTAATAAAAACATAAAACATATAGCAACAGAAAAGTGTGTACTTTACCGTGTATGTACTTGTCAATCTTGCATAGCCACTATACTATTAAAATGTAGAGATTATAAGAAGGGGTTGTATCTATTATGAAATTTGAGATGCACACAAAAATAGTTTCAAATGAAAAAGAAGTAAGATTACATATGGAAGAAAACATATTTCAATTAAACTTGAATGGTTATCATTTATTTGCAGTTCAAGAAATATTACCTTTATATAAATCAAATGAAGAAAGAATTGGTAGTGCGATTATACAAAAGTTAGAGTGGGAGAACGGAAAAACTACAGTAAACTATAAACTCGTATCACTAAACTCAGTAAATTAAAAGGAGAAGGAAATTATGAAGTTATTTCATACAGCGGATTGGCATTTAGGCAAGCTTGTTCATGGCGTGTATATGACTGAAGATCAAAAGATTGTATTAGATCAGTTTGTACAAGCTATTGAAGAAGAAAAACCAGATGCCGTAATTATTGCAGGGGACTTATATGACCGAGCAATTCCACCTACGGAAGCAGTAGACTTATTAAATGATGTATTACAAAAAATAGTGATTGATTTACAAACACCAGTTATCGCAGTTGCAGGAAACCATGATAGTCCAGATCGTATACATTTCGGTAGTAGTTTAATGAAGAAACAAGGATTATTTATTGTGGGGCAATTTCAATTTCCATATGAACCCATTGTATTAAATGATGAATATGGCGAGGTTCACTTCCATCTAGTTCCCTATGCGGATCCAAGCATAGTTAGAC